>JALZVZ010000279.1 GCA_023299945.1 Altererythrobacter sp.
TGAGCCTGAAATGCCTGACCCTCAGGCAGAGCCGATCGCTTATCTGCGCGCGGCGATTAAGCATCGCAAGACTATCCTAATTTCTGGTGGGACCAGCACGGGTAAGACGACTTTCCTCAATGCCATGCTTGGCGAAATTCCAGTCGAAGAACGCGTTGTGCTGGTCGAGGATACGCCGGAGCTGCGCTTACCCGGTGAAAACGGCGTTGGCCTTGTCGCGGTAAAGGGCGAGCTGGGCGAGGCGAAGGTTACGCCCAATGAGCTCCTACAAGCCGCCTTGCGCCTGCGCCCTGACCGCATTGTTTTGGGCGAATTGCGCGGGGAAGAAAGCGTCAGTTTCCTGCGCGCGATCAACACTGGCCACCCGGGCAGCTTCTCTACCATTCACGCTAATTCGCTGCGGGGGGCGTTGGAGCAATTGTCGCTCATGGTGATGCAAACCGGCATTGGTTTGAGCCGCACCGACACCATATCCTACGCCGCCAGCGTCATCGATGTGATCGTGCAATTGGGGCGCGATGAAAATGGCAAGCGCGGCATTACGCAAATCGCTAAAACCAGCGATTTGATTTAAGCCTTAGCTGTTCTTGGCAGCGGTAAAGGGTGAGAAATTGGTGTCTGTATCAAACAGTTCCACGCCCTCTTTGCGCTTTAAGAAGCCGACCGCTGCGTAGGTGACCGGCGTCAATACCGCCTCCCACAACACCTTCAGTGCCCAATTGGTGACCATCACCAGAAGCACGTCGCTCGTGTCCCAAATGCCGAGGAATGCGACGGGGTAAAAGATTAAACTATCAACGCCTTGGCCCACGAATGTTGATCCAATCGTGCGGCTCCACAATGCCTTGCCTTGCGTCCAGATTTTCATCTTTGCCATAACGAAGGAATTGACGAATTCGCCCGCCCAAAAGCCAATGATGGAGGCAAGGACAATACGCGGGACAAGCCCGAAAACTTGCTCATAGGCGGACTGCCCATCCCAGCTGTCGGCAGGCGGCATTGCGACCACCGCCCAGCTCATGAACGCCATAAAGACCATGGCGGCAAAGCCGGTCCAGATCACGCGGCGCGCGCGGGCATAGCCGTACACCTCGGTCAGAACATCGCCGATCACATAGCTGACGGGGAAGAACAAAATGCCTGCGCCAAAGATAAATGCGCCATCGGGTGCGGGCCACCAGCCTGCTGGCCAGAACGGCGTGTCTATGGCGGAAAGTTTCGCCGCGCCGATGACATTGGACAGCAATAGCACCGCGACAAATGCGGCCATGACCAAGTCGTAATAGCGGAAATTATACGGGGTGTTTGCGGCGTCTGTCGTTTTCATAGCAGAACCTAATAACGCGATTCCTTTTGACGGCAAAGCGCGCTAATGACAGGAGGCGTTGCGCAAGACGCATGGTTTGCCTGCGCCGACTGCATGTGCGCCCGTAGCTCATCTGGATAGAGCGCGAGACTTCTAATCTTGAGGCAGCAGGTTCGAGTCCTGCCGGGCGCACCACAGAATTCTTATAAAATATTGAAATAAAAAGAGAATGAATAGATTTTGATATCTTGATCGACTTTTACCCCCCCCTTGGAGCTTGCGGGAAAGGTTTGATTTTCTGATCTCAAATAATCTGTGTTTCCTGCGCAAAGCGCTGAAACGGCACGGCTAGCCGCATTGGCTGAGTGGCAAACCTTATGGCTCGAACTGAACCCAGGGTATGGCATCCTCTGCCAATCGGAGACTAGTTGCGGTTAGACTGACAGCACCGTATAAACACCTAACACGTTTGTTCATGTATTGTGCTATTTCAAAATAGCACCCTACGCAGGAGATATTGCCCATGAGAAAATCACTAAAAATTGGGTTTGGACTGGGTTTTTTACTTTCTTTCAATGGACTATCTGCCCAAGAAGCGACAGGAGATAGCCAAGGCGCGGTGGGCCGAGCCTCAAATGCGCAAAGCAGTGGGCCGGCATCAGCAGCCCAAAACGTAACCCGGATCACCGATCTGGCTGAGCTGGGTTATCAAACGGGCTTGGAATTGGAGGGATTAACCGGCTCTCGCGATCTTTTTTTCGCCATGCCCTCTGCCGATCAAATTGAATCGCTCAGCCTGCGCTTACCGATAAAATCAGGCAGTGCGTTTGAAAGTCGCCGCAGTTTGCGGATCGAAGCAGGCGATCAAACGATCTATACGCGGTCGCTGCCTACAGGGAATTTTGAAGATGTCATCGATCTGACGATTGACCCAGCCTTAGTGAAAGGTGGTTTTCTTAATTTACGCATTCGGTATTCGGGAGCTATCACCGAGGATCGCTGTGTCGATCAACGCATTGCTGGCGCATTTTTGTTGCTCGATTCAAGCAGTGCCCTAACCGCCAATTTGCGCAGTGGGGCGGTGGATCAGGTCAACAAAATCGCCAGCGTCATGCCAGCTCGGGCAGAAATTGTTCTGCCAGCCAATGGCAGTGAAGAACAAGCCGCTGCGGCTTTGACCTTGGCTTTGGCTCAGCCCAATGCGCAGATTGTTGGGATCAGTGCTGCTGGCGGAGGTGGCAGCGCAGCTTGGGATCGGGCACGCATTTCATTTGCATCCACCTCATCACCATCGCTGAACGCGCAGTGGATTGCCGGTCAGCCAGCGCTGCAAATCGGCGGCAAAGATCCAGCCGGAGCCGCGCGATTGTTGCGCACACAATGGCGTGCTGCATTGGGAGCGCCTAGCGCCAATGAAGCGCGTTCGAGCCGAGGCGATGCGGCTGCGCGCGAGCGCATTACACTTGCGGATTTGGGGGCCGATACTGGCGTTCAGAGCATTTCTGAACGCGGCGCTTGGAATACAGTTATTCCGGTGTCTGCTGTGCCTGCGGGTCAAAGCCTTGAAGGGGTGCGGATCGATGCATTGGTGGCCAATGATGGCGGGCAAACTCCAGCGATTATCAACGTCTTGCTCAATGGGCTTTTGCTGGGCAGTGCAGAAGCCATCCCCAGCAAACGAACGAGCCTAAATTTCGACTTTCCAGACGGCAGCATTTCTTCGCTCAATGATTTAGAAGTCAGCGTTACGCGGCAAGTCGCCGGTGGGGATTGCCGTTTCGAACCGCAAGGCTATCCGGCGCAATTGCTGCCTTCAAGCAGTTTGAAAACAGGCAGTAGCGGTGATCCGGTTGATTTTTCTGACCTCGCATCAACTTTCAATGCAGGCTTTACCGTTGTGGTCGACAATGCCTCGCAAATTGCTTCGGTTTCAAGGCTGATCCAACCGCTCGCTAATAGTGCAGCAGAGGTCACGGTCTCCTATGGAGAGGTGCCCAGTGGCGTTCCTTATGTATATGTCTCAGACACAGCGCCTCAGGGATCAGATCCGGCGATCCGTTTCGACAAGGGCGCCGTTGAACTTGAAGATGGAGCTGGCGCAAGCGTAGTCTCCGGCGAGGCTTTAGCTGGCATGACAATCGTGCAGCTCGTTGAAGATGGCGGAGAGCCGGTCTTGTGGATCCGACCCGGTTCAAGCTTCAATCAATTGTCTAGCGCGCAATTTGATGAAATGACCCTGAGTTATGGCGATGTTGCTTTGATCGCAGACAATGCCATTGACCTTAGCTTTTCGACCCAGCGCGACCGCTTGGTCGACATTCGCTATCCTGACAGCTTCAGCCTCTCTGATTTTATGTCTGAATATCGCCTTTGGTTTATTGGCCTTGGGTGGATCCTTGCCAGCCTTGGTTTCATTTACATCCTGCGCAGAATCTACTCCTCAAAAAAGTCGGCTGATTAATTATGCAGAGCCTGACGGCATCTGACCTTTGGACAGGCGACTTCCTCGCTGAGGCGGGGCTGATTACGCTTGATCAGCTCAATGAAGCGAGCGAGCTAGCCTCGGTTTGGGGCGCAGATTTACCCGATGTTCTGATGGCACGCAAATGGGTGCAAGCGGAAGATTTTTATCAAGCCTTGGCTCAGCGGTTCGATGTTGAACTGGTTGATCTGAGCATCCATTCCCCCGATCCGGCTTTGCTCGATGAGGAAAGCGTCTTGAGCTATATGCAGGCGCTGACGATCCCAATTGCGCAGGACGGCGATGTCACCGTTCTTGCCACTGCGCGACCCGGACCAGAGGCGATGGTCTTCGCACGGCAGAATTGGGGCAAGTCGGTAAGGCTGGTTATCGCGACCAAGGCTGACATTCAAAAAGCGGTGCAAGATGCGTTTTCCGACAGGTTCTCGCACGCGGCGGTTTATGATTTGGCTGAACAAGATCCGACGATGTCCGCACAAACGGTATTTACCCCCGCGCAGATAATTATCGCATGGGCGCTGATCACCATGCTAGCGATTGGCATGGCGGTGGATGTTGTCGGCGCATTGATTGTCGTCAATGTCTTGATGACAGGGTTTTACCTCGGGAATTTTGCTTTCAAATCTGCGCTGATTTGGGCCGGTAGCACCCATCAAAGTCGGCGCGAACAAGCGATTGAATCCGCCTCTAGATTGCTGCGCGATCAGGATTTGCCGGTTTATACTGTGCTCGTTCCAATGTTCCGCGAACCGGATGTGTTGCCGATTTTGGCCAATGCTCTGCGGCAATTGGATTACCCGACCAGCAAGCTGGACATCAAAATCGTACTCGAGGAAGGCGATGATGAAACCTACGAGGCTGCGCTTAATCTGGGTCTTGAAGGCATCTTTGAAATTATCAGAGTGCCCCCTTCTCAGCCGCAAACCAAACCAAAGGCATGCAATTATGCGCTGAAATTTGCGCGCGGTGAATATCTGGTCATCTATGATGCGGAAGATAAGCCAGAACCCGATCAGCTTAAAAAAGTACTGGTCGCGTTCAACCGTGCGCCAGACAATGTCGCCTGTGTTCAGTGCCGGCTGAATTACTTTAACCGCGACGAAAACTGGCTGACGCGGATGTTTACGCTGGATTATTCACTATGGTTTGACCTGATGCTACCGGGCCTTGAAAAGCTGGGCGTACCCATCCCGCTTGGCGGTACGTCCAACCATTTCCGGATGGATGTCTTGCGTGAGCTTCATGCGTGGGATCCCTTCAACGTTACCGAAGATGCTGACCTGGGGATCAGGCTGATCCAAAAGGGATATAAGGTTCGACTGGTCGCATCGACTACGTTCGAAGAAGCCAATGTGTCGCAGCGCAATTGGATCCGGCAGCGTTCGCGCTGGATCAAGGGCTATATGCAAACCTTTTTGGTGCATACTCGCAGGCCGATCCATCTGATAAAAACCATTGGCCCGCTGGGCGTTATGGGCTTTGTCTTCTTTATCGGCGGGACCATGCTTTCCGGTCTACTCAATCCGATATTCTGGGGTATATTCATCCTCTGGCTTTTGACGATGACGACGGCCTTTGACCTCTTTTTTCCGCCGATTCTTCTCTACCTATCCCTCTTCAATCTGCTCGCGGGCAATGGGATGTTTATCTTCATCACGATGCTCGCCCCGTTCCGCCGGAACTGGTTGCAGCTGATACCCTATAGCCTGACGGTGTTCTGGTATTGGGTGCTGATATCGATCGCCTCTTGGAAAGGGGCATGGCAGCTGATCACCAAGCCTTTCTATTGGGAGAAAACGACCCACGGCCTTTCCAGCCAAACAGCCATCGAAGTGTCCAAAGCGCAAGAAGAGCAGAGCAATTTCTAGATGAGCAGGATTGCGCCAGCCCACTTCGTGATAGCGTTTTGCGCTATCGTTTACTGTGCTTTTGCATTCGTTTTGGGAAGCCGAGGCTATGTTTCGGCCAGCAATATGGATCTGTTTGGGCACGCTCTTCTGGCGAATGAAGGACTAACCCGTTTCGATGGCGTGGTCAGCACATTCCCTCCTTTGCCGCATGTGCTCACAATCGTCATCGCAAACCTCTTTCCTGGCCTTGGGGTGCTCGGCCCGACTACTATCGCAGCAATCCTAGCAGCGTTTTTGGTGGGCGCTTGGTTTAGCCAATTTTCCCGCAAGCAATTTTCTTTGCTGACAGCCTTTGCCATCACATGCCTGCTGGCGTTCAACCCGCTTATGCTGCGCGCCATATTCGAAGGGCCGGGATTTGTCCTGCTGCATATAGGCTTGTGGATGACCGCGCTGGGCGTGTTTGGATTGCGCCGCGGCGAGCAGGTGACAGATATCATTCTGGTTGCACTCGGTGTTGCCTTCATGACTTTCGCGCATCCGTTTGGGATTGTGATGGTCTTCTCACTATTGCCGTTTTTGGCCTTGGTTATTCCACCAGACCGCTTGCGCGACGCCCCAAGCTCAATGTTTCTGGTCATCCTATTTCCGCTTATCTTCGCAGTTTTATCCTTCTTCTACGTCAACTGGGTGTTTGCTGATGGGCCGATGTCTTTCATTGGCCGGATTAGCCGCGAGTCCGCTAGCCTTGGGCCGATTTCAGAATCCTCATTCGCCTATGCCACCGATATTCGAACATGGGCGATTGTCTTGATTGGCATTGCCGCGGTTTGCCCCATCGGTATCAGCATGTTCTTGCGCACAAAACGGCTGGCTCCGCTGCGTTTCTCGATTGCTTGTCTGTTTGTTGGATTGCTGGCTGCGGCGATATTGGCGGCGCTTTACGGGCTTCTTCCATCCACTTCTTTGGTTGTCAGTCTTGCGGTCACAATCTCTGCTGCATGCGTCGCAAAATGGCCTGCAGAGCACCGCGTAAGGCCAGAGCTGAAACTTATACTTGCAGGCTTCTTAGGAGGCGTGGTCGTCGCGATCGCTGATCCCACTGTTGAAACCCAGCGTTTGCGCAGCGCGATCATGGATCGCCCGGTGCCAAAGCCGGACAAGGAAATTGAGCAATTGGGTTCCTTGCTGCGGACCAAAACAGATATTCTTTTCGATGCGCATGCGGCACCGGCGGTCATCGCCGAAAGAGGCACAGCCTTTGGCGTGCTCACTCAGACAACACCGGAATTTCGTTTTGCGGCACTACGCCAACGCACAGCGGCCACCGTAATCGTTGTTCGCAACCGCAATTCCGTTTTTGGAAGCGATAGGATCGGCAGAGTGTTTCCCGATGCCTATGACAAAGGTTTTGAGGGATACACACCCATTTTTGATGGCAAGAATTGGCGAGTATACTCGCGGGAGGTTCAAACCAAATGACACATGCGACCAAAGACAACCGGATCCTGATCGCTAGCCACCAAAAGAAGCAAGCTACTCAGATCAAGAAACTGCTGGAAAAGGGCGGCTTTCATGCGGTTGAGACAGCAGCATCTGGTCAAGATGTATTAGACAAATGCGCGGCCCAAAAAACCCGCAAGGGCGGCGATGTCGAAACCCCGTTTGATTTGCTTATCCTCGATTTAGAAACACTTGAGGTTGACGGGTTAGAAGTCTGCGCGCGTTTGAGAGTACAAAATACCACGCGCAATATGCCGATCCTGATTTGCACCGCGACCAATGACCTCGAAGTTCTGAACCAAGCCTATATGGCGGGGGCTGATGATTTTGTTATTCGGCCGATTGACGAGGTGCGCCTGTATGCCCGCGTCCGTACATTGCTTCGGATGCGCAGGGAGCAAAAGCGTAAAGAGCTGCGCGAGGCGGATTTGCGGCTGCAAAACCTCAATTTGAAACAGGGCAAATTGGAAGCGGCCTTGATTGAGCCGATAACAGGCTTGCCGCGCGACGGATTGGTTGAATTGCTGCTCAATAGCTGCCGCCAGGCTGAACAATCCGCCGCGCTTGGGCTGCTTCAAATCATCGATTTCGATCTCTACATGGAATTTCACGGCGAGGAACAAGCCAATCAGTTGAAAGCTGATGTTGCCGCAATTCTGCGCTCCACCGCCGGTCCCCTATCGGCAGTCTTGTGTGTGTACGGACCCGGTACTTTCATGGTGGTTCAGCCTGCCACGCAAACCTCTGACGAGATGATGGACATGCTCGCACGGATTAAAAAGACCGTTGATGAAGCAGAGATTGAACACGGCAATTCGCTATCCGATCCCAACATCGTGCTTCACACAAGTTATAATTGGGGAGAGGGCGTGAGATTGGTTTCGTTAACAGGTGAGCTTCTAGAAGGCGCGAGAACCCAGCTATTGGAGTGGCAAAATGATGCGTAGCCCTTTGCGAATTAGTCTATGCTTGGCAGCACTGTTTAGTATGCCTGCCAGCCTGTCTGCACAAACCTCAGTCACCCCGCCGCCGCTTTCAACGATCCCGCAGGCTTCCGGCGGCGAAGAAAAACGCGGGCAAGCCATTGCGACAGTTTATTACTCGCAAAGCAAGCGCGGCTTTGATGATGATGGCAATGTTGTCGATATCAATGACTACGATAAGCTAGAGGTATTTCTCCTCGCGGAATATGCCGTCACCGATGACCTAACCTTGATCTTCAATCCTAGCTTTCGCGATGTCTCTGTTGAGGGCGGCGATAATAGCACTGGGCTTGGCTATACAGCCCTTGGTGCGCGCTATGATGTCTTGAAAGATGATGATGGCTGGCTCGCGTTAGAAGGATCGGTCAGAATTCCCGGCGTGGAGAGGGCGGATAACCTGGCCCAAGTCGGCAGTACCGATACCGAATATGACCTGCGGCTACGGGGCTTTCACAATATCTCGGTCGCTGGCTTGCCAGGCTTTGTAGATGCGCAAACCAGTTACCGGCTGCGTGATGGCGACCCGCCAAACGAATTTCATGGTGATTTGACTGTCGGGGTTCGACCCAAACAAAATCTGCTTCTGATGGCGCAATCATTCAACACGATTAGCGATGGCGCAGGTCAGGGGATTTTCGATTCCTACCGCTATCACAATGTGCAGTTTAGCGCGGTGCAAACCGTGGCCGATGGCGTCAGCCTGCAGCTTGGGGTTGTTGGCACAATTGCGGGCGAAAATGCCTTGCGCGAACGCGGCGGATTTGCAGCGATCTGGGTGGATTTCTAGGGCTGGCTAAACTGCGCTCAGCAAATCTTCTGCTGGCTTGTTCTGAATCGTGAAATCAGTGTCTGTCATCCCGCCTGCATCGGGGTCTGATATCCAGCGCCAGATCAATGTCTGCTCAATGCCATGCGCCTTAGCCAGTGCAATCCATTCGCTCAACACGCGTAATTGCAATGACGGAGCCGCTGGAGCCCCTCGCTCCTCGGCGCTTTCCCAAGGTTTGTAAGTGGCGCCCTCTGCAGAACGCAAACCCACTTCCCCCAGCCAGAACGGTTTGCCATGCTTTCGGGCAAGACTTGTGCATATGTCCAATTCTTGGCCCATCGCGCTGCGCCAAGCGTCAGGTGTGTCGGGCGCACCAAGCGGCGGGTAAAGAGAGGCGGAAACAGTATCAACTGCATCCCAAAACCGCACTTTCATCAATTCATCCGACCCATGCGCAACATATGTAAGCTTGCCAGAAAAGGCATTGCGTGTTTCGGCAATTATGTCACCCCAGCGAGCCTGCTGCGTTGTGCCGCGCAATTCGGTGCCTATAGACAGGCTGTGTGCCCCTTCATCTTGAGCGGCTTTGGCAACCGGCATCAATGCCGCGTGATAGGCATCAAACCAGCGCTGCCAATCAGCCTCCGCTTCCATTTTGACGACGCCGGCCCAGCGTTCAGGAACCCAGACATGCGGCTTTACCATCACGCGAAGACCAGCATTGAGAGCTGATTCAATGCCCATGCGCAAACGATCGTCAGGCAATGCACTGCCGTTGACCAAATCTGGGCTGGTCCCGCTCGATTGCCAGAAAAAAGGTATAATCGCGACGCTTTCAAATCCAGCGCGTTTGATCCGGCGCAGGCTTTCACGCGATTGCGAACTGCCAAAAGGCGCAGAAGCATCTTCGACTAGATTGACGCCAAGCGTCATAACCGAACCATTCGCCGAACCGATTGAAGGGACGCTAGCCATTTGTGGCATGAGCATGCTCGCCATACTTGAACCAAGGAATAATCTGCGTTGCATAATAGCTCATAGTCTTAGGAAAGGAACAACGCATTGAATATCGTTAATTTCTTACCATGCCCTTTTTAGACACATCAGGGAAATGCCTTACCGCTAGCAGCTGGCACAGATGTTGTAAGGATCATATTGTTTCGAAGTAACTAGCGGGCACCGTCAGAGCAAAGGCGCTCGTGTGGCGGAGCAGGCCAGGTCAGCTAGGACGTGGAAGTCTCTCGGCCCATAATTTGTGCTGGGGATTAAGCCGCTATCGCCGGAGCGTAGCCATTGCTGCCGATCACACGATTGCGACCTGTATCCTTTGCTTGATACAGGTTCTTATCTGCCAGAGCTAGCGCGCTGCGCATCGAAACGCCGGGCGTGATTGGCGCCCAGCCAATGCTCAAGGTTACGCTCACACCAATGGCTGGAACCTGTTCTTTTATGGCGGTGGTTATTGCCACTCGAAACTCGTCCAAAGCTGCGCAGCTATCGCCTGCATGGTTGCTGTCGAGGAGCAGCACAAATTCTTCACCGCCAATGCGGGCAACATAATGGCCATGTTGAGCAGCCTCCTGTGCAAAGGCGCGCAGGACGTCGTCACCTACCAAATGGCCAAAGCGATCATTGATCGATTTGAAGTGATCAAGATCGGCTATTGCGATCCGGTCATAAATACCATCATCCTGATTATGCGCAAAAACGGTTTCAAAATGACGCCGGTTTGGTAGGTTCGTGAGCATATCAGTATTTGATCGTTCGGCGTAAATTTGCGCGTTATATCGGGCTTTGTCGCGTTGCCGCTTGATAGTCATAAATCGGTCAGCAACGCCGAGTGATGAAACGATCAGTTCAAAAGCAAACGCAGCATATATCAAATAGTCCAGCCATGGCGGTCCTTGATAGAAATCCATCATCCTGAGAATGCGCTCTCCCCCAGCTGCGAGAATGGGCATCCACGCAATGGTCCGAAACAGGGCCGCGCGGCTTCCTTTGCGCAGAGCCGAAATTATGGCGACCGAATACGTCACAAGAACGGGGGCAAAAGCCAAATAATAGAATTTTTGCGCAAA
>JALZVZ010000280.1 GCA_023299945.1 Altererythrobacter sp.
CAACTTTACCGCTTGCACGCGGTGCGTTGGCATAACGACATCGGTTTTGGTGAACAATCCGCGCCGGCGCCTAAACCCGCGCGCCGTCTTCTCCAGATGAAAGCCCCATTCACGCGCGAACACTTGTGCAATGCCAGTGGCAAAACCTAGCACGATCAACATGCCAAGCGCGGACAAAACCCCGAAAGCCTGCCCCACAATACCCAAGCCTTCGAGCTGCTCTGTCTGATCCGACACGCCATCGACCCAAAAATCCACATCCCAAATGTCAACGGGCAGGAAATTATCAAACTGCGACAACAGGCCGAACAACACCGCGAACACAGCGAGCGAAAACTGGAACAATCCATTGGTGATCAGCCGCGCTGGGCCCATTGTGAACAGGGTTGTGGCAGGCTCTTCGATGATCACTTGCGGCGCGCCATCCGCTCCACCTGCACTTGCAGCCAAAGCCGATTGCGCAGCCGTCTCCTCGGCGCGTTGATCGCGGACAACATCGCGCAAATGCTCTCCCTGGGCAGCGGTAAGATATTTGAGCTTGATCTCCTCTGCCCCGCCTGCGCCCGTTTCAAACTTTACCGATACAAGCCCGAACAGACGCGGCAGCAATTCCTGCTCAAGGCTAACATCCTGAATGCGTTCATACGGCACAGAGGCCGCGGTGCGGCTGACGATGCCGCTCTCCACGCGAATGTCTTCCTCGCCCACGATAAAGGTCCGGCGCAGCCAAGCCAGATAGGCAAACCCAAAGGTGATCGCGATCACAGCCACTGCTGGAATGGCGATCAGCCAAAACCCGCTAAATGTATCGCGCAGGGCAAAAATACCTGCGAACAGCGGAAAGATCAGTTGGCGCACAGACGAAATCGCGGTGACGACCAGACCGATTGGCTGGGTGCGCTGCGGCGCGCCTATGGGGATTGCGTCAGACATGCTCAGCCCCGTTTATATCGTATCGCGTTTAATATGCTGGCGGATATCCTCGCGCATAGAACGCGCAAGCTCTTCTTCCAGCCCCGGCAAATGCACCGAGGCATTGTGCGAACCGGCAGTGTGCAAAGTCATCGTTGCAATGCCGTAAAAACGCTCAATCGGACCTGCCTCGACATCGATATGCTGGACGCGTCCAAACGGCACAACTGTGTCAGAACGCCACCAAATCCCGCTGATAACGCGCAAACGGTCATCGCCCATCTGATAGCCGCGCGCCATATGGCGGCGCATGGGCAGCCGCAGAATAATGAACATAGCGAGGACTGCCACCGGGCCCAGAATGACGCCCGGCCAAGGGAATATTGCCGCCACTTCGCCCACCAAAGCGCCGATCAAAAACGGGATGCAGGTGATGATCGCGGAAAGCCGCAAGGCCTTCACATGATTGGGATGCAGCCGCGTCAGTTCATCGTCTTGGCCTGCGAGATCTATTGAGGTCTGGGGGGCATCTGCCGCTTGAAGGGGTGCGTCTGTGCCAGTTTCAGTCTGTGTGTGATCCATAAGATGTGTGTATGGTGACCGCTCTGCTTCACGTCAATTGCGCGCGATTTTGCAGCGCTGGAACAACCCATCCGCCCTAGCGCAATTGTGAGGGGTGACGGAGCGGCCAATTCGCTTATCTTATGCACTAACTTTCAATCAATTGCGGAGACACACAATGACCACCCTTTATTCCAGCCTTGGCCCCAATCCGCGCCTTGTCCGCATGTTCCTAACCGAAAAAGGTTTGAGCGAGGGTACAGATTTCACCCGCGTGCATTTCGACATCATCACGGGCGAAAACCGCCAGAATGCTGAATTTTGCGCGAAGAACCCGCAAGGCACTTTGCCAGCGTGGGAATTGGATGATGGCACGTTCCTTACCGAAAGCTGGCCGATCTGCGAATTTATCGAGGAACATCACGCCGCGCCCAATCTGTTTGGCGAAACCGCCGCAGAGCGCGCAGAAGTGCGCAAATGGGCACGCCTGTTCGATCAGGAATGCGTCGTGCCAATGACTATGGGTTTCCGCGCCACCGGCGGCCGGCCGATGTTCGAGCCGCGCATGACCGTCGTCACCGAAAGCGCAGGCGCGGAACTGGCAGCCTTGTCGGATGAAAAATGGCGCTGGTTCGATGAGGCGCTCGGCAGCAAGGATCACTTTGCGCTTGGCCGCTTCACCTTTGCCGATTTGATCGTGTTTTGCTTTGCCAACTTTGGTTTCACTGTGGGCTGGAAATTGCCCGAGGGGACCGACAATCTCGCCCGCTTTATCGCGCTGCATAACAAACGCGAAAGCGCCGCTGTCTGGCAACAAGCGGAATAATGCCCGACCTTTCTGGCAAAGCTGCCATCGTCACTGGCTGCGCGAGCGGCATCGGTGCAGCGACTGTTAGACGTCTGCGCGCTGATGGTGCTGATGTGCTTGGCACCGATGTAAATGCAGCGGCAGGCAAAGCTTTGTGCGATGAAACCGGCGCACGCTTTGCTGAGCAGGATGTATCGGACCGCGCGCGGTGGGATGAAGTGGTGGCGCAGGCATTGAAGGCCTTTGGTAGCCTCGACATCCTAGTGAACAATGCTGGCATGGTATCAGGGGCAAGCATTGGCGATGTTGCAGATGATGTGTGGGACCGCGTTCTCGCCGTCAATTTGACCGGCACAATGGCCGGTTGCCGCGCGGCGATTCCAGCGATGGCCAGCGGCAAAAATTCCGGCGGCGCGATAATCAATATAGCCTCCACCACAGCTATCGCTCCATCACCGGTTGATGTCGGCTATTCCGCCAGCAAGGGCGCGGTGCGTGTCCTGTCTAAGAGTATTGCCACATGGTGCGCGCAGCAGAAAAACGGTATTCGCTGCAACACAGTGATCCCCGGCGCGACTGAGACGGGCATTCTGCATGCCGCCGAAGAGGCAATGCCGGGAATAATGGCCGGCTTTGCCGCAATATCACCGATGAACCGGATGGCAGACCCGGCCGAAACGGCGGCTGCAATTGCCTTCCTCGCATCCGATGAATGCCCCTTTATGACCGGCGCTGAAATGCTGGTGGATGGCGGCGCAATGGCAATCCATCCAGGGTTTTAAACGCTGTCCGATGTTGCGGCAATGTCGGCTTCCTGCTTCTTAATCGCAGTCGCTGCCAACAGAAAGAATATGACAGCCAGAACACCTGCAATGAGGCATGTGCCGAGCACCGCGATGTTGAGGCTTTGCGAACCGTAAGTAGGCGCGAGCAGATCACTCATCATGCCGATCACAAATGGGCCGATAGCCTGACCCAAAATATTGTTGAGCAGCAAGGCACAAGCAAAGGCAAGAGCCCGTTCTCCCGCGCCAGTAGAAGACTGGATGATGGCGATGCTTGGCCCGTTTTGAAATAGGAAAAGCAAATATCCCAAAGAAAAGAAGCCGAGAAAAGCGGTCAGTGATCCAGCGGTCAGGCATAGATAATAAAGCGGCAAGCAGCCCAATGTCCCGATCGCCGGAATCCATGCACGCCACCGCACATCAATTTTCCCGAACTTATCGGCCAAATAGCCCCCGATTAAAGGCCCAGGGATACCTCCCGCTATGAATGTCAGGCCAAGGATCAAACCAACATTGGCCGTATCCATTTCAAAATTGCGCAGCATGATCGGCGCAAGCCAGATGGCCATCGCATAGCCAATCGTGGTCGCCAGCGCCCAAGCGATACTGGTCAATACCATGACGCGGTTGGCCAATAAGGATTGCAGGCTTTTGCCAAGGCTCGCTTGGCTTTGATTGAGCGCCTCAGGGGAGTAGCGGCCGCGCTTTGGCTCACGCACAGTAAAATAGATCAACAAGCCCAGCAGAATTCCCGGTAGCCCAAGAAGGACGAAAGCCATTCGCCAACCAAAATATGCCGCGAGAATTCCGCCTGCGATCAAACCGAAACCTGTGCCGAAAACCGCGCCAAGCGTATGCACGCTCATCGCCCGGCCAAGCTCGCTCTTTTTGAAATAGTCAGCAAGGATGGAAACGGCTGGTGGCCCTGCGCCGCCCTCTCCGACGCCCACGCCCATTCGCGCCAAAAACAGCGTCCAAAAGCCAATTGCAGCTCCGCACAGCGCTGTCATTACGCTGTAAAAAGCAAGTGCTACAGCGATGATATTCTTGCGGTTTGATCGGTCCGATAGGCGCGCAATCGGAAATCCAATAAGCACATAAAAGATCGTGAAGGCGGAACCGGTCAGCAATCCCAACTGTGTATCACTCAGCAAGAATTCAGCTTTGATATCCTCAAGCAAGATCGACAGCACGAGCCGATCGGCGATTGAAAACATCGCCGCTATGGTCATTAGACCAAGCACATAATAGCGGTAATTTTTGCCTTCTTCTCGCAATTGAGCTGGTGAGCTATCCGCCATGCTTAACGCTGAGGCCGAGCAAACAGGCCATTATCAACCGGAATTTCTACCCCAGTCAAAAAGCGCGCTTCATCACTGGCGAGGAACAACACCGTATTGGCAACATCGCTGGGATGCCCCAGCGAATCCATTGGCAAAACGCCCTCTGGAATGTCCATTGGCGTCTCACCGCCGCGGCCAGACACTTCCATCACCATGGGCGTTTCAATCCCGCCCGGCATCAGCACATTAACGCGGATTTTGTTATCCTCATCCTGACAATACATCGCGATTGATTTGGTCATCGACCGGATCGCGCCTTTAGCCGCAGTGTAGGCCGGGATATTGCCATAACCCAGCAGCGAAGCTGTGGAGGCCATATTGATAATCGAACCACCGCCGGATTTCGCCATTAACGGAATCGCCTTTTGGCAGCCGAGGAAAGTACCCTCAACATGGATGCGCATATGCAATTGGAAATTGGACAACGAACATTCGATGATGTCTTCAAAGATCACATTGCCGGCATTGTTCACCAAAATATCAAGTCGCCCATGACGCTC
>JALZVZ010000281.1 GCA_023299945.1 Altererythrobacter sp.
CGGCGGCCTCGCCCTCTGGCGTTAGCTGAATACCTTGCGGAAAGGCCGCAAAACCCTCACGCCGCGCGGCAAGGTCAGGGTTTGGATCAAGCCATGTGTCATCGGTAAGTTTGGTCAGCCCCATTTTGAGCTGCCCTCCTCCGCGCGCTTTGGGCAGGAGATCGTTGACTGAAAATCCGAGGGTCACGATGCGCTAATAAGCCGTTTCAATCTTTCCTCGGAGAAGACAAGCTTAGGTTTGTTTATCTCAAGCCAATCGACCAAACATTTTTTCGATTCAGTATCCGCATTGATGATGTCGAAAGTGCTTACATGTTCGCCAATGTGATCAACTCTATTGATGAGACCACATTCACGAGCTTGTGAGCGAAGAGCTAACATCTGTTCTTGCGAGCCAACCGCGACACTTTCGACGGTGCGTATCTCTAGTTTTTCAACTGCTTGAAGGTATCGGCATACTGCAACATCACGCTCGGTTTGTGGTGAGTTGCAATAAGAGTTTGCAGCGACATCCCCGTTCGCCAGCAATGAAGCAATAACAACCGAAAGAATCACTCCGCAGCCTCGTCCAATCCTTCACCCAACGGCGGCATATTGTGCCCTAGCAGCGTCAAAATATCCGCGGCGCATTCCACCACATTGGAGCCGGGGCCATAGATGCCCGCAACGCCGGCATCACGCAGAAAATCATAATCCTGCGGCGGGATAACGCCGCCTGCGGTGACTTTAATATCCGGCCGCCCCGCCTCTTTCAGCAGGCTGATAAGCTCAGGGATGAGTGTCTTGTGCCCAGCGGCCAGCGAGCTTGCGCCGATCAGGTCAACATCCGCCTCCAATGCCATGCCGAGCGTTTCCTTTGGCGTTTGGAACAATGGGCCGGAGATCACTTCAAAGCCCATATCGGAAAAGGCGCTGGCGATCACATTTGCGCCGCGATCATGTCCGTCTTGGCCCATTTTCGCGACCATAATGCGCGGCGTTCGGCCAAGCCTGCGCGCCACGGCTTGTACGCCATCGGTGACTTGCGCCCAGCGCTGATCAAATTCATACGCGCTGGCATAGACGCCGGACACTGGTTTTGGCGTCGCATCGTGGCGGCCAAATATCTGCTCCATGGCGGAAGAAATCTCGCCCAAGGTCGCATCGTGGCGCGCGGCTGCAACCGCCAATTCCAGCACATTGCCGCTGCCGTTTGAGCCTTCCGTCAAAGCCTTCAAAGCCGCCTGACACGCCGCCTCATCACGGCCTGCGCGAACCTGTTTCAACCGTGCAATCTGGCCGGTACGAACCGCTTGGTTATCAATGTCGAGCGTGTCGATCTGCGCCTCTTCGGTAAGGCGATATTTGTTCACCCCGACGATCACTGTCTCGCCCTTATCAACGCTCGTCTGCTTTTGCGCAGCCGCCGTCTCAATCGCGGCCTTTGGCTTGCCGGTCGCCACATAGGTAGTCATGCCGCCAGCGGCATCGACATCGGCCATCAGGGCCTCGGCTTCCTCAACCAATTTCGCCGTGAGCGCCTCAATATAATAGCTGCCGCCCAGCGGGTCGACGACATCGGTGATGCCGCTTTCCTCTTGCAGAACCAGCTGCGTATTGCGGGCGATCCGTGCGGAAAAATCCGTCGGCAGCGCAATCGCCTCATCCAACGCATTGGTGTGCAAGCTTTGCGTGCCGCCCAATGTGGCGGCCATCGCCTCCACCGTCGTGCGGATGACATTGTTGTAGGGGTCTTGCTCTTGCAGCGAAACGCCCGATGTCTGGCAATGGGTTCGCAGCATTTTGGAGCGTTCAGACTGAGCGCCCAAATCATCCATCACTTTGTACCACAATGTGCGCGCGGCGCGCAGCTTGGCGATCTCCATGAAGAAGTTCATGCCAATGCCGAAGAAGAACGACAAACGCCCCGCAAAGGCATCAATATCCAGGCCCGTCGCCATGGCGCGTTTCGCATATTCCTTGCCATCCGCGATGGTAAAGGCGAGTTCCTGCACGGCGGTCGCGCCGGCCTCATGCATGTGATAGCCGCTGATCGAAATGCTGTTGAATTTCGGCATATTGGCGGAGGTATAGCCGATAATATCCGACACAATCCGCATGCTTGGCTCTGGCGGATAGATATAGGTGTTACGGACCATAAACTCTTTGAGAATATCGTTCTGGATTGTGCCGGAGAGCTTATCCGCAGACACTCCCTGCCGCTCGCCCGCGACGATATAGAACGCCAAAATCGGGATGACCGCACCGTTCATGGTCATGGATACAGACATGGTGTCGAGCGGAATTTGGTCGAACAACACTTCCATATCCGCCACCGTATCGATCGCCACGCCAGCCTTGCCGACATCGCCGACGACGCGCGCATGATCGCTGTCATACCCTCGGTGGGTGGCCAGATCGAAGGCGACCGACAGCCCCTTTTGCCCAGCGGCCAAATTGCGGCGGTAGAATGCGTTGGATTCCTCTGCTGTGGAGAAGCCCGCATATTGCCGGATTGTCCACGGACGCCCTGCATACATGCTGGCTTTCACACCGCGCGTGAATGGCGCAAAGCCGGGTAGGCCTGGTCCGTCTTGGGAATCAGGTGCATCCGCTTCTGTGTAAAGCGGCTTAATATCGAAGCCTTCCGGCATGCTGCGCGACAAATCGCGCCCCTTGCTTTCCTTATCGGCCAGCGCTTTCCAGTCTTCGATATTTGCCATCTTATTTGCCTTTGAACTCTGCTTTACGTTTTTGGAGGAAAGCCATACCGCCTTCTTTCGCATCATCGCTTGCGCCGGCAACACGCTGCGTTTCTGCCTCGCGCACGACGACTTGCTGGATTGTGCCATCCAATGCGAGGTTGAGGTTTTCCTTCATCATGCTGATGGCTTGTGTCGGGCCATTGGCTAGTTTTTCGGCTAATCCGCGTGCTTCATCCATCAAAGCTTCCGCTGCGACAGCTTTGTAGATCAGTCCCCAATCCTCAGCCTGAGCCGCGCCGATTTTCTCGCCCAGCATCATCATGCGGGTCGCGCGGGCACGGCCAATGGCGCGGGCGAGCAGCCATGTTGAGCCGCCATCAGGCACAAGGCCAATATTCACGAAGGCTTGGAGGAAATAGGCCTTGTCGCTCGCAATGGTGAAATCAGCCGCCAGCGCGAGCGAACAGCCAACGCCCGCCGCCGGTCCATTGACCGCCGCGATCACAGGCACATTTGCGCGCATGACTTGGTTGATCATTGGGTTGTAGTGGTTTTGCAAAGCCTTGTGCGAGCCGCCCTTGCTAGTCAGCGCAGACG
>JALZVZ010000282.1 GCA_023299945.1 Altererythrobacter sp.
TCAATGAAATAGGCCGGGCTGATAAAGCCGCGTTCCTTATCGTTCCAGCGCACCAGCGCCTCATATCCGCAGATGGAACCGTCAGCCAGACTGATTTTTGGCTGAAAAACCGGGAAAATCTCACCCTTTGTCAGCGCCGCATCAATGCTGGATTGCAGCGAAACTGTCCATTCGCGGTCCTTTGCAGTGGCCTCGTCACCGATCAAAATTGGGACTTCTGCCAAGGATGTCTTGTCTGCGAGTGCAATCACATTGCTAACCCGCTTGGCCGCGGCTTCACCAAAGCTTAAATCAGCAGCGAATGTCACAGGCACATCGAAGAACTTACCGCCGATTTCCAATGGACTCGCGAAAATCGCTTTGAGCGCAACTAAATGTGATTGCACAATATCGCGCTGCTCAAAACCTTCATGCCAGACGATATGCTCACCGCTATTAGCGAATAATTCGAGGTCACTATTGGCAATTTTCAGCCGTGCTGCAATCGCTTCGAAATATTTCAACCTACCGTCATCATCTAGCATCGCCATGGCATCAGAGAGGCCGTGCAATTTGGCTGTCACCAAAGACTGGTTTTCAAGTGTTTTTGTTGCCTGTAGTTTACGAGTAAGGGCCTTCAGTGTTGGTAGACCACTCTCGCCTGATCGCATTTCAATTGAACCGCGCCAGCGATTAAACCCTCTTAGCGCAGCGAAGACCAATAGGAAGAAACCTGCTGCAGAAAGTTCAATGTAGAACGGAAAAAATATCGGTGCGGTCAAACAACCAATGAAGGCACTTACTACAACGGCATATCCGATCCGGCGCGCCTTCTTGAAAAAGGCAATTGCCGCCGAAAGCAGCAGAAAGAAAATGAACATCGAATTGATGCGATTAACAAAAGTGATTTCGCCGGCAGAAATGCTCTCAGCAGCGTAAATCGAAAGGAAGCTCTGCGCAGCGTAGCCGGATTGAGGGAGCCTAACCAGATCGCTTTCTTGTGATCCAACATACCCAAGAACGACCTTTTTACCGGCAAAAAATGATGGTTGCATTTTTCCTTGAGCGACATGTTCTAGGCTAGCAGTTTGAAAATCCTCAATTGAATACCGATAGTCGATGAAGATCGCTGATGGCTCATGCGCCTTTTCATCAGCCAGCTCCATCGCAAAAGAATTATATACCCGGCCGTTGTCTATAGCGGCGCTAGGTATCTTCCATTCATAACCAAAAAATGGCCAGTTGGCTTGATCCTCTACGACCAAATTTTGCCCATTTATTGCTTTAGAATTGACCGGAAAGTTCAGAACTTTGGCACCATCTCCTTGAGAATAGTGGCCAACAAGAAAAAAGTTCTCCTCTGAGAGCTGCTTCAGACCTGAAACAAAAGCGTCTTCATTCTCTCCCAATTTCCCATGGGGAACGTCGAGAAATACCTTTGCGGCACCTGCGTCCTGAATATTGGAGATAGACGCCAATAAGGCTCCAGCAACACTTTCTTCTTCCAGAGCGCTTTGATCAACCTTTACCAAAACAATTTCATCGCTTGGTGTGCTATTCCCCGCCCTTGCTTGAACAATCCAAGACATCGTGTCGAGGGGTAGCAAGAGATGAACAAGCGCAACAAACCCAGCCAATACAAACGCCAGCACAAGGTGACGCGTCACCTTGGGAATTGCTGAAATTTTGAACTTTGCGGTTTGCATATACGACCTGTGAGTTTTCCTCACTTGCACAATGCCGCAAATGCCATAATTTTTGGTTAACACGCAGTTACCAAACCCTCGGCAGAACGCTTTGTTCAGCCTTTTCAATTCACTAGTTGAAGCCGGGTCGCCGTTCGCGGTCAGACTCGGCGGAAATTGAACGCGGCATTGACGACGAACATCGCCAATCCTGCAATAACCGACACGGCTACACGCGCTGCAAGGAAGTGCATCGGGGTGTAATGGGTAAGCAAAGCAAACAGCGTCACTGTAATGACCAAACCCATGGCCGCATTGGCGAGGAATATCATATAGCCGGCGCCAATCGCGCGGTCGGTTCCTTTGAAAATCCAGCTGCGGCCGAGGCTATAGTGGAATGTTTGTGCAATCAGGAAACTGATGCCGGTCGCCACAATCTTGTCCATTCCGCCATATTGCACAAGCGCCCAAAGCGCCGCCAATCCCAGCAAAAATGAGCCCGTGCTCACCACCGTATTGCGCACCAGCATGCCGCCAGCGCGCCGGTTCCAGAAGCGCGCAAATAAGGACGCTCTTTCAGCGTTCACGCGCTTGCAGCGACCCCAGATACAGACGCCGCCACTTCGCCGCCATCTGCCCAATCCTGCCGGCGCGCGATAAACGGGTTGAGGAACAGGAATGGCAGTTTCAGAAACAACAGCTCAGAGTGCACAAAAGTGTCGACGCGGCGCTCCCACCATTTCGGCTCGCGCTTGCCATTGGCACGCAGCCAGCCTTCGTAAGGGGCCCAATGACTGGGCTCGTCCTTATGGATGACACGGAAGATTTTCATCAGGACAGGATCGCTCTTCACCAGCGCATGATTGAGCAAAATCTCGACCTGTTTGAACCCGCGTTGTTCGGTCAGCGCGATCACACGGCACAGCTTTTCAAACTGGTCGTCATCATCGATGAGTGCTTGCGTATCCAAATCATCGATTTGGGTCCGAAACATGATCTCGATAAAACGGTCAATATGCCCAAAGGTCCGGTCAACACACAAGGGCATTTTGCCCTGCAATTCGAACCAGCGGCGAAACATCATATAATGCGCGCGCTCATCCACGCGGTGCTGCTCGATCAAAGCGATCAAGGCATGATCATCGGGAGCACGCGCCCGCACAGCCTCCAGCACGCGGTCAATGGCGGTGTAGCCGCGGTGCTCATTGTAGATATAGATCGAACCCAGAACGTCGAGGTAACGGCGACGAAACCATGCAAACATGAGGAAACCTCCAAAATGGCAAAACAGTCCACAATAGAACCGTTTTGTTAGCATCCGACCTGTCCGCGCAGCCTAGCGAACGCAGCCCTAGCGTCAATGCGGCAGCGCGCACTAAGCGATGAGCCGCCCGCACGCTGCGGGGTTGCTTTGCTCAGCCCACTTCGCAATGACACAGCCAAGCGCTAAACGCGCAATAGGGAAGAGTTAGTATGGTCGGAATTCTGGGTCTTTTGGCGGGTTTAGTGCTGCTGATTTGGATGGCGCTGCGCGGGATTAATGTCGTGTTTGCCGCTGTTATTTGCTCGATCGTAGTCATCCTTTCCAATGGGATGCCGTTTGCGCAAAGCCTGTCGGACAATTTCACTTTCGGCGATTTGGGCGCATTCACTTTTGCCGGTCGGTTCTTCCTATTGTTTGCAGCAGGCGCGATTTTCGGCCGGGTTATGGGCGAGAGCCATGCCGCCACCAGCATCGCGTTGGCCTTGGTGGAAAAGCTTGGCGCACAGCGCGCGCTTTGGATTATCGTGATCGCTTGCGGCCTGCTGACCTATGGCGGCGTGGTCGTGTTTGTCGTGATCTTTGCGATCTATCCGCTCGGGCTGCGCCTGCTGAAAGAGGCGGATATTCCCAAACGATTGCTCTGCGGAGCAGTGGCTTTGGGCGCAGGCACATTCACCCTCACTGCCCTGCCAGGCACGCCGTCCATTCACAATGTCATCCCCACCACGGTGCTGGGCACGGATCTGTTCGCAGGCGCATGGCTGGGCCTGATTGGCGGCGCGATCATGTTTGCGCTTGGTATGGTTTACCTTGAGCGGGAACGGAAAAAAGCCGCCGCCAATGGCGAGAGTTTTGACCCCGCGCCCACCGACGTTATTCCCGATCTGGATACAATCGCCAAAGACCGACCCAGCGCTGCTCTGGCGATGGTGCCGCTTCTGCTGGTGATCGCTACCATTCTCGCCCCGCGCATGGCGGGTGTTTTTGGCATTGGCGAGACTTCTAGCATCATCGCCTTTGCCAATGCGCAGCCAATATTGTGGCCCTCCATCGCGCTGATTTTGGCCAGCGTGGTGGCCGCGATCTTATTTCCCGCTATCCGCAGACGTCCACTGGCAGCCATCAGCGAAGGCGCGCAGGATGCGATCATGCCGCTGATGGCGACCTCCACCGTGATCGGTTTTGGCGGAGTGGTGGCAAAGACCGGCGGCTTTCAAACCTTCGCCGATGCCGCTGTCAATTCCGGCCTGCCGCCGCTGCTATCCATGACCGGCGCGATTAGCGTTGTGTCGGGCGTTACCGGGTCATCATCGGGCGGTTTGCAGATTTTCATGTCGACAATGGCGGACAAATATATTGCCATGGGGATCGATCCTGAGGAACTCCATCGGTTGGTCGTTATGGCCGCAGGCGGGTTCGACAGCCTGCCCCATTGCGGCGCGGTTATCGCGATGCTTACGATCACCGGCCTGACCCACAAACAGGCCTATAAGGATGTCGGCATGGTCACAGTTGCCGTGCCTGTTATCGCCACGCTGATTTGCGTTGCCTTGGCGATGATATTCTAGCCGCTAAGATGACACGCAAAGGTTACAAAGGTTACACTGTGTCACTTTCGCTGCCTTCCATATTTCTACGCAAATTCAGTGCCTAACGCAAAAATCTTGCCAAGGTGACAATTGGGGGGAAAGGATGCGTTTGTCACCTTTGCCCCCAGCTTGTCGTTGTACAAGCGATAGAATGCTTGCGATGCGAAAGAGCCGCGCGCTGCATTTTACGCGCCAACGGCGTCGTTACCGGCTTTCATCCCTGTAGGAAAATGCGCAGAGCAAAGCTGCGAGCAAGCTTGCAGCCTCTGGCGCACTTATGACATAGCCATTGCAAAGGGGCCAATATGCTAAAATTCCAACGACCAATTCTAGCCGCAGGCGCGATAGCCGCGCTGGCCATGACAATTGTGCCTGCTATTGGCCAAGCTCAGAGTTTCGATGAAATCGACGCTTTATCCGATGCTGCGCTGGATGAGCAGGCGGGCATTCAATCCGCCACCAATCAGGCGACCAATGGCGATTATCTTGAGGCCATTGCCACGCTGGAACG
>JALZVZ010000283.1 GCA_023299945.1 Altererythrobacter sp.
GCTAGCCAAGCGGCCCTGTCGGCAAATGCACGGTGCTGTGTTAGGAATATTCTGCCGTTCAACGCATCGATGAGATGTGTGCGGCTGAGACGATCTATACAGGCCCTTGGGCGTTGAGATAAGTCAGCGCCTCATCAATCCGGATCGAGAGCACATGCGGCACGGTGACAACCTTGTGACGTTCGATATTTCTAAAATGCTCGGTTTCAAGCACTCGGCGAACAATTGCGGCATGGGGCGGGCTTGCACGCCACAGACAAAGCACCACACCAAGCGCGACACCAGAAATCACGCCCATCTCCACGCCCGCCAGCAGGGCCGCAATCGGCAGGCTGAAAAGCAGCGGTGTCAAAAATAGCGTCGCTAGAGCGATCCCGATGCCGTCCATTCGCAGAGCATTGCTTGGAATGTAGAACAGTCAACTGCTTACACGAGGCCGAAGCGCCACTGCGCGTCATCCTTGCCCAAAATATCTGGCATCTTTTACTGTCAATCCCCGTCGCAAGGAAGGATACCATCGAGTTTGTAAACCTCCCGAGCGTTCTCATGCAGGAAGCTTGCCCAAACATCATCGTTAAATGGCACATCGTCCATCTCGTTGAAAATTCGCTCGTAAGACAAGCCGGGGAAATATCCGGCGAAAAGGATCTTGTTTTTACCGCGCTTATTCGCAAATTCGATGATGTTCTTGGGCCAATGTTTGGGCGCCCATGCCGATGTCGAATAATAAAGATTGGGCCATTTGAGCAGCAATTTGCAGCACAGATCAGTCCATGGATCACCGCCATGCCGCATCACAATGCGTAGGTCTGGAAAGAACCACGCAACCTCGTCCAGCAATCCAGGATGCTGGCATTGATAGGGCACGCGAGGCCCGGGCACACCCACGAGCTGATTAATCGGAATATCCAGCTCGCAGCATTTGGCATAGATCGGATACCACTTCTTATCATCCAACGGGACTTGCGGGTTAAGCAGACAGGCGGCCCCGCTCGCCGCGACGATATTGGGGTGCAGCTTTATCGTCTCTTCCAGCGCTCTTACGCTTTTCATGCCTTTATTCGGATCAACGCCCACTTCGCCAATGAACCGCTCTGGATATTTTTCGAACAATGCCAGCGCGTTTTCTGGATATTTCGGATGAACGCCGATCATCGCCGCCTTCACACCATAAGTATCCATCATTTCCACGATGGCATCCGGATCAAACTCCTTTTGCATCCGGTCTGGCGCATCTTTGAACAGATATTGCGCCGGGTGATGGCTGAAATCTTTGGAAGAGCCATCTTTCATCAATTTACGCGCCTGCGCCATTCCCATCCCCGCCTCACCAGCGGGCAGTTCAAGCATTAGGTCGATGACCGGAACATTGGTGGGGCGAGGCATTGTCGTCTCCAAATAATCTATGCGTATGTGTAGGCGTTGGCCTGCTACTTTTTTGAGCGCGCGAGCCGGTCTTTGATCTCTTGAGTGTGCTCGCCCAACAAAGGCGCACCATGAGGAATTTCAGCCTCCCACTCCGAAAAGCTGCACGCCTCTCGCATTTCAAAAACCGTCCCTTCTGAGGGGTGCTCGCGCCGCTGGAAGAACCCGGTTTCGCTCAAATGCGGATCATCCAAAATGTCATCAATATCGCGCGCAGGCATGCAGGGAATGCGAGCATCGCGGAATATTTTGATCCATTCAGCGGTGGTCTTTGCCGGCGTTTTATCCGCCACCCCTTGGTAAAGCATATGGATGTTGAACGCCCTATTGCGCGGACTGTTGAAACGCTCATCCTCCAGAAATTCAGGTGCGCCGATTACATCATACAATATGATCCAAGATGCATCCGTGTATGGAACAATTGTAATGTAGCCATCCTTGGTTGGGAACGGTTGGCGGTCAGGGTCAATTTGCCGGTTATAGAGTAGCGAGCCAACCGGCGGATCGAACATCTTTCCGGCCAAATGTTCTTTCAGCATAAACTGCGCGAATGCCTCGAACATGGGAACCTCGACCCGCTGTCCGCGCCCAGTGCGCAATTTGTGAATGATCGCGGCCATCGTGGCATAAGCGCCGTGAAGGCCCGCAACCTTGTCAGCGATCAAAGAGGGAATGAAGCGCGGCTTCGGATCGCCATCAACCCTTGATGCTAGGCTGGTTGTTCCTGTGGCGGCTTGGATCACATCATCATAGGCTTGCAGATCAGAGTAAGGGCCGCCCGATCCAAAGCCGACACAATGGACGTAAATGATGTCTGGGACGATTGCCTTGACCGCTTCATAGCCAAAGCCAAGCTTGGTAATCGCCTTATCGCGGACATTGTGGATGAACACGTCAGCCTCAGCGATGAGGTCGCGCATCACCTGTGCATCGGCCTCAAGCTTCAAATTCAAAACTACCGATTTTTTGCCGCGATTGAGCGTGAGATAGGCAGGGGCCATCGCCTTGTTCTTGGCGGGCTTACCGGCATAGCGCAGCGTATCGCCAAACTCCGCCTCAACTTTAATCACTTCCGCCCCAAGATCTGACAAAACTTGCGTGGCGAAGGGGCCGAAAACGACGCTGGTCATGTCGACCACTTTTATGCCCTTGAGCATCGGTTCGGGACTGTCGATCGGCATGTAAGGGAACTCCTTATAGTGAATTGAAACGAGCCTATTTTTTAAAACTGCCAGCCAAATGGCTTACAATAATAAGACCGCCTTGATGCATTTGCCCGCCGCCTGATCGGCAATCGCGCGATTAATTTCGGCAAAGGGGTAAGTTGTGATCATTTCATCAAACGGCAGATTGCCTGCCAGATATTGCTCCATCAAATAGGGCAAGAAGTCATCAGGGTTGCTGTCTCCTTCGATGATGCCAATAATTCTGACACCCGCCCCTGAAAGACGGTTGATCTTCACTGGCACATCCGCATCCTTGTGCGATAGCCCAACCAGCCCGATGGCTCCATTGATCTTGAGCGCCCCAATGGCCGGCCCGATTACGCTTTCCAAACCGGTCGTATCAAACGCAAAATCCAAACCCGTAGGCACAATCTGTTTTAGCGCGGCCTTCACATCATCTAGCGCCAATGGATCAATGGTGTGGGTTGCGCCGTGGGCTTCGGCGAACTCCCGCCTGGCGGCTTGCGGTTCGACCAAGACAATGGTCTCACAGCCGCGCAGTTTAGCAGCCATTACTGCGCTGAGCCCCACGGGGCCTCCTCCCATTATGACAATTGACGATCCTGACTGCGCATCCAAAGAATTGAGAACCGCGCCGGCGCCCGTCTGAACAGCGCATCCTAGCGGCCCTGCAATCTGGGTTGGAATTCCCTTGGCCACTTTCACAACATTGCTCTCATAAGCAAGGCAGTGTGAGGCAAAGGAGGATTGGCCGAAAAAATTGCCTTCTAATGCGCCTTTGCTGCCTGAAAGCGCGCGCGTTCCATCAGTACGCGCGCCTGACATGTTGAGCGCTGGGAAGTTTTCACAATAGGCGGCCGGCCCAACGGAACAATTTCTGCATTCGCCGCAGGAACGAAAGGTTATTGCCACTTCATCGCCTACCGCCACTTTGCGCACATTGGCACCAATGGCGATTACTGTGCCTGCACCCTCATGCCCGAAGACTGCGGGATGGGTGAACAATGCACCCGCCATATCACGCATAAACAGGTCGGTATGACAAATACCAACGCCGGCAATTTTGACCAAAATTTCATCTAGATTGGGATCAGCCAATTCGACCTGCTCGAGTGCAAATTCTGCTTGGCCTGCATAAGCGACAGCCGCATCAATCTTCATAGATCAGGATCTTCCTAGCCCGTTGGCTCACATTGAATCAAAGCCAAAATGTCACAGGATTATGATGGATAACCAATTGGTGATTTAGAGAGCGTTCAGTGAAGGCATGTGAATTTTCTCAGGCCGCCCTAGGTTAACTACGGCCTCCCACCCCATAAGTAGCCTATAAGTGCCCAAAGGGCGGGTTCTGGTATAGACGTCAGCTAGATCGATTGGCACTGAGAGCGCGCAATTCCGCAGCTGGACGTGTCGGCATTGCCTTTGGATTCTAAGCCTAGGGCTTATCGAGCCGGGAGTTTTGATTCAGGAAAGCAGGGCCAGGTGCATGCAGCGCCAGGCCCATTTTTCTTCCCCCGCGTCACCGCTAGCCTTATCACTCATGAAAGGATCAAGGCCGAACGACCAAATTTCCGAGATGCGCGCCATTAAACAGCATGAACAAGGCCTCTGGAAAGGCATCAATACCCTCGACCACATGTTCCGGCAGAACCAGTTTTCCAGACCTCAGCAAGTCAGAAATTTCCTCCATCGCTTTGGGGTATTCTTGGTCATA
>JALZVZ010000284.1 GCA_023299945.1 Altererythrobacter sp.
GTGGCGCAGGACAATGGCTATCTTGCTGATTTTCCAAAGCCAGTTGATTTTAAAACGGCGATGGGCTTGCCCCGTGGTGACGTGCTGATCGTAGCCACAGGCGGGCAGGGTGAGCCACGCGCCGCCTTGGCTAGGGTCGCTGATGAGAATCATCCTTTGAAATTGGTCGCAGGCGATGTCGTGCTCTTCTCAAGCCGTCAAATCCCTGGGAATGAGATTTCCATCGGCAGAATTCAAAATCGATTGGCGGAACGCGGCATCACCATGGTGACCGACAGACAGGCTATGATCCACGTTTCTGGGCATCCCGGGCGCCCGGAATTGGAGGCCCTTTACAGCTGGATTAAACCCGAAGTGCTCGTCCCGGTTCATGGCGAAATGCGGCATATGCGCGAACAAGCACGGGTAGGGCGCGCAGCCGGAATTCCGCAAAATGTGGTGCAGCAAAATGGTGAGATCATCAGGCTTGCACCAGGGACGCCCAGCAAGCTGGCTGAGGTTCGTTCCGGCCGCCTGATCCTTGATGGAGACATTATTGCGCCCGCTGATGGAGAGGCGATAGCAATGCGCCGGCGTCTTGCGCGCGAGGGTTCAGTCACGGTTGTGCTCGATCACAAATTGCGACCCACGATTGAGGCGCTGGGGCTTCCACTGGATGAAGATATGCCGGACTTTATCCTTGAAGCCTGCAAGGATGTGACCACAGCAATTGGCAAGCTGAAAGGCCATCAGAAAAAGGACCGGGCTGCTATTCACGAAGCTGCACGATTGGCAGCGCGCCGTGCAGCGCAACGTTGGTCAGGCAAAAAGCCGCAAGCCCGTGTAATCATGCTGAGCGAGGAAGACTAATGGAGTGGACTTCGATTGTTGCAATTTACGTCCTGATTTGGGTGATGACAGCTTTCGTCATGTTACCGTTCGGTATCAAAACAAATGATGAGGCCGGCATTCCAAAAATCGCCGGTCAGGCTGACAGTGCACCTGTAAACTTCAAGCCAAGGGCTTTGGTCTTGCGTGCAACCATTGTTGCTGCACTGGTGACTACGCTCTTTGTCCTCAATTACACCAATGGCTGGATTGGCGTCGATGATGTCAATATACTGGCAGGGTTTTTCGGTTCAGAATAGGCCTGCACTTTTTTCCAAATTAGTTGCGAAGACGGTCAATCGCTTGGGCCAGCGCAACATAGAGTTTGCCCATGTCAGAGCCCAGTACGGTTACGCCCAACGCGTTGCCATCACGCGTGGACAGAACCGAGCGTAGCATGCCTTCGAAATCATGGATGAAGCGGTTCACATGCTCGCGGAAATCATCATCATTGCCGTAAAGCTCGGTCAATTCGCGCGCCTCGGTGTTGTTGATGAGGCGCACGGCTCGACGTGTGAAAATCCCGCGATCACCCTTGAGATACGCTGCCCATGCAGTGTCCGTCACATCGCTTGAAAGCGACTTAGAAATATCGATCGCATTGGAATTGAGCGTCTCTGTGATGAGAGCCATTCGGCGCGCAAAATCATTGTCGATTTGCTCCTCAGCCTGATCGCGGGCGCGCGTAACACGCTGTTCCAGATTGCCTGCCAGTTCATTCACTTTACCCAATTGATCGCGCAATTGCACAGCGGTTTCGCGGCCTGTTGTAGCCGCTTTCGCCGCTGCCTGCTCAAGGCGGGCAATGGCTTCTTCGCTATGGCTTTGGATGGATTGCTCAAGCGTTTTCATTGCGTGTCCGCTAAAATCCTGAGCTGAGCTTTCTAAGCTGTCTTTGATGCCCTGATCAAGTGTAGCAAACGCAGATTGGGTCGCAGCATCCAATTGCTGGATGGCGCCGGTTAGGCGGGCTTGGGTGTCGGTTGCGAGTTTTTCATTCGCTTCGCTTAACCGCTCCATCGTGCTCTGAAGCCCCTGTAGTTGTGCCAAATTCTTATCATTGGACTGCGTGAATTTTGTGTTGGTCGCATCGACGACGTTATCAAATTTTTCGACATTGGCGTGTGACGCAATGACATAGTCAGAAAGTTGACTGCCGATCTCACTGGTGCTTTGCATTACTGTATTGAGGGTGCCTGCGCGCTCTTCAATTTCTTCAAGCTTGGCCGCTGCTGTCTCAATGGCTTGCGGCAAGTCTTCATGGCTTTGTTTTGCGCCTGATTGAATGATTTCCAGCAAACGAATGCCGTCCTCGGTCAGTTCACTCAAGGATGCTTTGGTCTTCGCAAGCTTCGCATCGTTTTCCTCAATGCTCTTTGTCAGTTCTTCCAGATTTCCTTCGAACATGGTTTTGGCGCCTTCGGAAACCTGGCTGGCATCCGCGATCAAGCGGTTGAACTCAAACAAGTTATCAGTAATCGCCTTACTTTGCTGCGCAATTTCTTCGGCGTGTTTAATGTGATCTTGAGCGCGCTCTGCAAGGCCAGCGTCCATTGCGCCCAATCTTTCGTCAAAAACAGCGATTGCGGTAGTTTCACGCTCTTGGAAATGTTCCTGCCTTTGCTCCATATCTTGCGCAAATTTGGCGTCGCGTGCTGCTAAAATTTCATCGAAGCGAGTTGCCTCTTTGAACAGGCGCTCCAT
>JALZVZ010000285.1 GCA_023299945.1 Altererythrobacter sp.
TGTTGATTTCCTCCAGCGAAAGCCGGTGCGTAATCATCGGGTCGATCTGAATTTTGCCGTTCATATACCAATCGACGATTTTGGGCACATCGGTGCGGCCTTTCGCGCCGCCAAAGGCTGTGCCGCGCCAATTGCGCCCGGTCACCAATTGGAAGGGGCGCGTTTCAATCGTTTTGCCAGCCTCGGCCACGCCGATGATGATCGATGTTCCCCAGCCCTTGTGGCAGCTTTCCAATGCTTGGCGCATCACGTCAGTATTGCCGGTGCAATCAAAGGTATAATCCGCCCCGCCATCAAGCATATTGACCAGCGTTTCCACGACATCGCCCCCTGAGTTTTTGGCATCTTTCGGATTGACGAAATCGGTCATGCCGAACTTGCGGCCCCATTCCTCGCGTGCGGGATTGATATCGACGCCCACAATCCGGTCCGCGCCCGCCATTTTCGCGCCTTGCAATACGTTGAGGCCAATCCCGCCAAGGCCGAAGACGACGACATTATCGCCCGGTTTTACCTGCGCTGTATTGACCACTGCGCCCACGCCGGTTGTCACGCCGCAACCGACATAACAGCTGGTGTCAAAGGGCGCGTCCGCGCGGATTTTCGCCACCGCAATTTCAGGCAGCACGATGAAGTTAGAGAAGGTCGAACAGCCCATATAATGATAGATCGTTTGGCCTTTGTATGACAGGCGGCTCGTGCCATCTGGCATCAGGCCTTTGCCCTGCGTCTCGCGAATCGCGCTGCACAAATTGGTCTTGCCCGACAGGCACATTTTGCACTGGCGACATTCGGGCGTGTAGAGCGGGATGACGTGATCATCAGGCGCAACGCTGGTTACGCCCGCGCCCACTTCGCGCACAATCCCTGCGCCTTCATGGCCAAGCACGCTGGGGAAGAGCCCCTCGCTGTCGAGCCCGTCCAGCGTATAGGCATCGGTGTGGCAAATGCCGGTCGCCATAATTTCAACCAACACCTCGCCTGGCCGGGGCCCGTCCAAATCAAGCTCGACAATCTCGAGCGGTTTCTTGGCTTCAAAAGCAACGGCGGCGCGGGTTTTCATCATGGATCTCCGAAAGGGCAGAAGTGTGATTGGCCGTTCTGCGCAAACCCTATTCTGCATAGGACCTATTTATATAAGCACGCCAGAAATAGCGCCCTAATCCGGTGATGCCAATTTCTTAATTGGGCCGCGCAACCCAGTCATACGGGGTTTTAACCGTTTGGTTATCTCTTACGGATCAAGAACGTTTCCGTAAAAGCCGATTGTTACCGCTGATTTGTGCAAACTTCCCATCCGGTGTTTTTAGCTTGGGCAATCAACTAGCTACCCCATTTACGGATATTTGATTTCGCACTAATTATTTATAAATGAAGTGTTTGCTTTCGCTAATCGGCCTTGTGCTTGTGACCTTGGTCACCGCCTTTATCGTCGCCGCATTACTGGGCTGGTATCCAGCCTGGGACATATTGTTCGGCACTGCCTACTGTTTAGATGGATATGGTGGCTGCCCTTGGGAATAACGTCCATTTGCGGACGTTAAGTCTTGCCCCGTCTTTTCGAGGACCGGAGATTCTGGAACCTTTGAACTTTTTCTTGCCAATGAAAGTTTCGATTAGGACTTTCAATAGGACCAAATCGAAAGGAGAAAGGCAAGTATAGTCGAGGTTTGGAGGAAAACTGCCATTCTTGAAGGTAATGGTGCACCCGAGAGGATTCGAACCTCTGGCCTCTGCCTTCGGAGGGCAGCGCTCTATCCAGCTGAGCTACGGGTGCTGATCAGGCGGTTAAAACCTCGCCGGTCGCGACCATCTAGCAAAGCGAATTGGCGGCGACCACCCCATTTGTTTGCCCAATTGTTGGCTTGCCTTCATGCCATCCTCGCCGTGCCCTCGCCTTATGAGGCCGCTACAAGCAATGCACCTCAGCCGGCCATTAGGGCTTTTGCAATGGGGCTTGAGTATAGCCGCATTTGCTATGAATGTTCCGACCCCCCCCACAGGCACCCGTCAGCCTAGCGCGTTTGATCTCAATGGTGATGGTTTTGCTGAGACCAGCCTGCCTATGGAGACATTGCGGATGCGCTGGGAGGCGATCCACACGGATGCTCAAACCATCGGCAAAATGGCGCAATTGGCGCGAGAGCCAATCACGCAGCAGATCCATGGATGCCCTGATCTTTTGAGCAATTTGTCAGGGGATCAGCGTGATTTCGCGTTGAATACGCTGGCCGACATCGAAGTCATGTTGAAGCCCGGGGTGACAGCTTTACAGAATATGCAAGCGAGCGGCGCGGATGTGACTGCGCCAGCGCTGGCGCTTTGGTGTGAATTTCATCGCTGCCGCCAGGCGCTCATGGATTTGGTGGAAGCGAATCGCTTGACATAAGTTCTATATTTGTTCCAATTGCAGGCATGAACTCTTGTCTTGAAAAAACCGCCGCTGAACCCGCTCTGACCCCGTCCTCTGCTGAAGTGGCGCGAGGGATTATCCGTTTGTTTGCCCGCAATGATATTTGGTGCGTAACCGAAATGCCTTTGCGCGGGGGCAGGCGAGCGGACCTGATGGGAATTGATGCCAAAGGGCAGGTGGTGATTGTCGAGATTAAAGTCGCGCGCGGTGATTTGATGAGCGACAGCAAATGGACCGATTATCTGGATCATTGCGATCGGTTTTACTGGGGTCTTGCACCCGATTTGGACCGCGGGGCTTTGGAAGGCGAAGCGTTTTTGCCCGAAAGCTGCGGCGTGATCGTGGCAGATGCTTATGATGCAGAGATTATCCGCCCTGCTCCGCTTGCGCCCTTGGCTGCTGCGCGCAGAAAAGTTGAGGTTGAGCGCTTGGCGCGCACCGCAATGCGGCGGATGTCCGGATTGATCGATCCCAATATCGCCGACATGCTTGGCGCGGAGTAATCCAGCACAGTGGATAGCCGTCGGCGTGCAAAATTTGCGCTACCGCTTGGGCTGGCTCTGGGGCATAGGTTAAAGCCATGTGGGCCGCGATCCTAATATCTGCCTTGGCTATGACGGCAATCGTTGGCCTGCGCTATCTGTTGACCAGCGGCATTTTCGCTTGGATCACGGGCCGCGTGCGCCCGGGCCTGTATGATGGCAAGGCTAAGCAAATTGGTCAGGAAATTCGCTGGTCTCTGGCGTCTGCTGCAATTTATGGAGTGCCTGCTGGGGTTGCAGCATGGGGATGGCAAAACCGCGGCTGGACACAAATCTACATGGATTGGAACGCCTACCCCTTGTGGTATTTGCCGCTATCTGTGTTGGCTTTCCTGCTGGCGCATGACACGTGGTTTTATTGGACGCACCGCTGGATGCACCGGCCGCGCTGGTTCCGCATAGCCCATGCTGTGCATCATGCCAGCAAGCCGCCAACGGCGTGGACTGCGATGAGCTTTCACCCAGTTGAGGCGCTGACGGGCGCGGTGGTTATCCCAGTTTTGGTTTTCCTCATCCCTATCCATGCCGCCATGCTCGGCAGTGTGTTGATGATCATGACGCTCATGGGCATCACCAATCATATGGGCTGGGAAATGTTTCCGCGCTGGCTTGTTCACCGCGGGTTCGGCAATTGGGTGATAACAGCGAGCCACCATGAAAAGCACCATGAGCAATATGGCTGCAATTATGGGCTCTATTTTCGTTTTTGGGACCGGATATGCGGCACAGATCGCGGTCTATCGGAGAAATTTGCATGACTTTTACCGCACCAATCAAAACGCCGACCAAAGCTCTGGGCGCGCTTGGCCTGCTGGCAGCGGCACCATTGCTCAGCGCAGCGGCTCCAGCCACAGGCGAGGTGGTAATCGATATCTCCAATCTTCGCTCTGCCAAGGGCGTTGTTTTGGCCTGCATGACCACCAATTCTAAAGTCTTTCCCAAATGCCGCAAAGACCCGGCATCCTATCGCGTTTCTGTTCCTGCCAGCGGCGCAAAAAAACTGGTGTTCAAAGGTGTGAAGTCGGGGCGCTATGCGATTGCATTGCTCCACGATGAGAACAAAAACGGCCGAGCAGACCGCGCGCTCAGCATGATCCCTAAGGAAGGGTTCGGCTTCTCACGCGATGCGAAGGTTCGCATGGGCCCGCCCAGCTTCAACTCGGCTGCCTTCGAATATGCGGGCAAGGGTACAAGGATGACCATCAAAATGCGTTACTTGCTTTAGGCGTATCTTGCAGTGACGCCGCAATTGAATATCGGCTCAGGTGAATTTTTGCAGCCAAAATTATAGCCCTTAACGCGATATTTACCACATAGCCCCAGAACAGCGTGGAACTAATCTTTTAGGGGCTCATCTGGGCATGGATACTCTGCGCGGTACATTTGATCGGGACAATACAATTGACGAAGGCGATGATTTCGACCTTGGTCATGAGGACGTAGGTGCGCAAGTGCCGCCTGCCTCAATCGGTCAGGACGAACGCCGCATGCAAGTGCGGGCATACAATCATTGGGCCAGCCTGCTTGGTGACAATAATTTCCCTTCGATCGAAGAGTTGGAACTCGGCGACCTTCCCGATTTTGGCCCGCATAGTGTTTTGCTCGATTTTTCTGTCGGGATCGAAGACCCCGCCGTGCGCTATATTGGCGATGATTTGGCCGAGGAATGCGATGCTGGCGAAGGGATTGATATTCTTTCTGATGTTCCAAGCCGTTCACTGCTGAGCCGAATCACCGATCACTATATGCAAATTCTGGCCAATGAAGCGCCGATTGGATTTGAAGCTGAATTCGTCAATCAGCGCGGAGCCACGATCCTTTATCGCGGCATCTTGCTGCCATTTTCTAGCAATAATGAGACGATCGATTTCATCTATGGCGTGATCAATTGGAAAGAGCTGGCTGATCAAGCGACAACCGATGCGCTTTTGTTAGAAATCGACCAAGCGCTTGAGCAAAACGCGTCGGAGGAAAGCCCCTTGGCCGATCCGCAAGTGCGCGCGCCAGAGCCATTGGCACAATGGGCAGACAGCCCCAGTGCAGAGTTTGCAGCGGGATCCGAAGAAGACGCCTTGCCGCAACCTGATTTTGGCCAGTATCAACTGGATGATGAAGACGAAGATGAAGACGCCGAGCTTGACGTCAATTATGGCTTCGCCTCGCTCACCGATCATATTGCCGCCCCTGTTGAAAAAGCCGATGCGCTTGATCTGAGCAGCTTTGAGGCAGCAGGCGATGAATTCGAAGCTGAATTTGACACTGAAGAAGTGGGCTTTGAGGCTGAACACGCCGCAGATATTGCTCCGATGGATCTGGGGGCGTTTGCAGACGCTCCTCTGCGTGAAGCGCCATCGCAAGAAGCGATTGTTCCCGATGATCTGCCTGATAATTTGCCCGAGGATGCGGGCCTTTATGATACGCTGGCCGCAGCCCGCGAACTGGCTCATACCGCCCGTTCCAGCGAAGATCGCAGCCGCAAAGCGCTCTATGCAGCAGTGGGCCGCGCTTATGATGTCTCCATCGCGGCGGATGAAAGCCCCGAGGAATATAACGAATTGGTCGCTGATAACGGCCTAAGCGTGCAAGAGCGTGCGCCGATGACACCCATTGTAAAGCTGGTGTTTGGCGCAGATTACGACAAAACGCGTCTCACTGAGTATGCCGCAGTGCTGAACCATGCGCACCGCGTAGGCGTTGAGCGCGGCCATTTGGCGACTTTCTTGAAAGACGCGCAAGGCGGTTTGAAAGCGGTTGTCTCCACAGAACGCGAACTGCGCCGCGAAGAAAGCGGCAAGCCGGTTACTGCCAAAGACGCACCTGGCGCGGCCTTGGCAAAAAAACTGCGCAAGCTAGAGGGCCAAAGCCTTGATGCGATTGACGCGGATGGTGCAGAATTTGCGCTGGTTATGATCCGCCGCAATGCGGATGGCGAAGTGGTCATGCTGGGCGAGATTGCCGATGATATTGCACTGGTGGAACGTGTAGGCCGCAAGCTTGTCGACTAAGGCCTGATCGAGGCGCTCTTGATCGGCGCTTTATAAAATCATTGTTTTCCCATGCCGCGCAGCGCTAACCCTGCGCGGCAATGTTTTCGCGCGCCTCCTCAATCCGTATTCAGCCCTTCACCGGCTATCGGACAGCTGACCGTATCCGCTTGTCCGCTAGGGTTTTGCGCGGGCCTGTCCCCGATTTTGCGAGCACCAGCGCGCTGCAGACACTGCGCACAATGGCGGCGCTTTATGCCTCACGTGAGGTGGAGGGCATTGAGGTCGCGCTGCATTACGCAGGAGAAATTCTCGACCATGCCACCAGCGATGAAGAGGGTTTTGTGCATTTCGATGCGGGTGTTGTGGATCCCTTGCCGGCACAAATGCGCTGGGAAGAAGCGGCACTTCACCTCGACAGCAGCGCCGCAAAGGCACGCGTTTTGGCCCCTTCCCATCAGGACAATATTGGGATTATTTCCGATATTGACGACACGATTGTGGAGACCGGCATCACCGGCTCCATTGGTGCGATTGCCAAGAATTTGCACCGCGTCTTCCTCCAATCCCCGCGCCAGCGCGAGCCGGTTGCAGGAGCAGCGGCGTTTTTCCATCGGCTGACTAAAGCGGCCGGGGTGCATCAACGGCCCTGTTTTTATGTCTCCTCCAGCCCGTGGAACCTTTACCCTTATCTGCGCAGTTTTAAGGATGAGCACGGCCTGCCCTCTGGCCCGATGGTGCTGCGTGATTGGTCTATTGGCCGCGAGACTTTGGGCAGCGCCGGGCACGGGACGCATAAGCTTGGTGCGATCCTGCGATTGCTCAGTGATTTTCCGGATATGCGCTTTGTTTTGATCGGCGATGATACCCAGCGTGATCTGTCGGCTTTTGGCAGTATTGCGGGCCAACACCCAAACCGTATCGC
>JALZVZ010000286.1 GCA_023299945.1 Altererythrobacter sp.
AAAGTGCTCCATAAGGCCACATCAGCCACGCTGCCGGTGATGCGCTCCACCTCGCAAGGCAAATCAAGCGCGGCGAGGCCAGCTTCATCGACATCGATCAATATGAGCTTTTTGGCTCCGCGCTCGGCGAGGGATATAGCGCATGCTTCTCCGATACCGGATGCTGCACCCGTGACGAGGGCCGTACGGCCTGCAAAGTCTTGAATATGTGTCATGAGCTAAGCGCTAATCACTTGGCCGCGCGACATCAAGCAGCACTTTAGGCCGCGTTGTCGATCCCAAGATCGGACAACTTGCGGTAAAGAGTTGAGCGGCCAATGCCCAAACGGCGCGCAACCTCTGTCATGCGGCCGCGATAATGTCCGATGGCAAGGCGAATTACATCGGCCTCAATATCTTCCAGCGGGCGTAGATTTCCATCCTCGGTATAGAGCATGACACCCACCGATTCATGGATGGCGGCAACACTGTCCTCGGGTTCACCAAGCAGCTCGCACAATTGCGGGAAACTTTGCGGAGTAAGGGATTGGTTGTCACAGAACACAGCTGCGCGAAACAACACGGCTTGCAATTGGCGCACATTACCCGGCCAATCATAGGCTGATAATAGCGATAAAGCCGAATCCGAAATGGCCAATGCCCGTAGGCCAGGCTGCTCGCCAATACGGGTTAGGAAATGGCGGGAAAGGCCAGGAATATCGCCGGTACGCTCGCGCAAGGGCGGTAGTTTAATCGTGGTCTGGCCAACTTTATGGAGCAATTCTGCGCTAAAATGGCCTGAGGTCACAAGCGCATCCATCGGCAGATTGCTAGCGCATAGGACGCGGACATCCACGCGGAAGCCGTGTGTCGCACCAAGAGGGCGAACGATGCCGCTTTCCAATGTGTCGAGGAGGCGAGTCTGCAAATCCTCGTTCAATCGGTCGAGATCATCCAGCACCACAGTGCCGCCATCGCAGTGCTGCAATGCGCCAATTTGGCGGTCGAAAGCGCCAGGAAAAGCATTGGCCTCGTGGCCAAATAGAACTGATTCGAGGCTATTGGCAGGAACGCCGCCTGCATTGATAATTCGGAACGGCGCTTTTGCACGAGGGCTGGCGGCATGCATCGCACGCATCAGCATTTCCTTGCCAGTGCCGCTTTCTCCCTCGATTAGAACACTGGAGTGCGCGCGCGCCGCTTTTGCCGCTTGGGCCAGAGCAGTGCGGAACATCGGGGCAGTGCCGATCATCGCGTCAAAATCAAGCGCGGCAGACATTTTTTCCGCCAGCGGTTGCAATTCATCCTGAGGCGCTTCTTGTTCGGTGGCTGAGCGTAAGGTTTCCATCAAACGATCCGGCGCAACCGGCTTGATCAGATAATCGGTGGCCCCTGCTCGCATTGCATCTACGGCCAGTAAAGGTGATGCGCTGGTGGTCAGCATCAAGATAGGCAGGGCAGGACGGCGGGATTTCAGCTCTTCAATAAGCTTGCAGGCGTCATCGCCTGGAACCCATTGATCAAGGATAATTGCAGATAATTGCATGCCCTGACGTGTGCCGAGCATGGCAATGGCTGTTTCTGAATCGGCTGCAACAATCGTGCGCCAACCCTCACGGGCGGCGAGCGCTGAGATCAACCGGCTTTGCGCAGGTTCATCATCAATCAGCATCAATAGTCGCTGGTCTAAATCGGCCATAACCCTCAGTTCGTCCCGTTCTGGTACGCTGACAGTCTCTAGCGACTAGGTGTAAAGACGAGATTAAGGCTGTTGACGGAGTTCACAATGACTTGAGAAGCTGGACAGAGCGCGATAGACGTTATGGTCAATACAACAACTCAAAAGGGGCAAGGACCTGACAATGGCTTCGCAAGATATGAAATCCGCCAATTCGACATATGATAAATTCATCGCAACGCTGAAATGGTCCGTGCCGCTGCTTGCGGTTATCACTTTGCTTGTCGTTGTTTTGATTGCCGATTAAGATCGCAAAACCCTTGAGAATAGCCATCTTGAAAGAGCGTGCCGGCGGTGAAAGCCGTGTGGCAGCCAGCGCAGAAACCGTGCGCAAGTTTATCGCTTTGGGCGCAGAGGTCGCGGTTGAGAAGGGCGCTGGAATTGCAGCAGCCATTCCCGATGCAGCCTATGCAGAGGCGGGCGCAAGTGTTGGCACGGCGGCAGTTACGGCGAAAGATGCTGACATCATGTTGGGCATTCAGGCGCCTGATCTGAAGCTTATCAAAGGCGCAAAAAAGGGGGCAATGGTTGCGGCGCTTTTCGACCCGTTTGGTGCCCCAAAATTGGTTGAGGCCTATGCCAAGGCTGGGTTTGAGGCGTTGTCGATGGAATTTATGCCGCGCATCACTCGCGCGCAAAGCATGGATGTGCTTTCCAGCCAATCAAACTTGGCTGGTTACAAGGCGGTGATCGCCGCGGCGGACACTTATGGCCGCGCATTTCCAATGATGATGACTGCGGCGGGCACAGTTCAGGCTGCGCGCTGTTTTGTTATGGGTGTCGGTGTGGCGGGCCTTCAAGCGATTGCAACCGCGCGGCGTTTGGGAGCGCAAGTGTCGGCCACCGATGTGCGCTCTGCCACCAAAGAACAAATCGAAAGCCTAGGCGCAAAGCCCGTGTTTGTGGAAGAGGTCGCCGGTATCGAGGGCGAGGGCAGCGGAGGATATGCCACCGAAATGAGCGAGGAATATCAAAAGGCGCAGGCTGAATTGGTGTCCTCTCACATTGCGAAACAAGATATCGTCATCACCACCGCGCTGATCCCGGGCCGCGCCGCGCCGCGCCTGATTTCCGATGCTCAAATCAAAACGATGAAACCGGGCAGTGTCATCTTCGATCTTGCCACATCACAAGGCGGCAATGTCGAGGGTTCTAAACCTGATGAGATCGTCATGAAACACGGCGTTGCCATCATGGGCTATGCCAACACACCGGCGCATTTGCCCGCCGATGCATCCGCGCTGTTTGCGCGCAATCACTATAATTTCCTTTCCGCCTTCTGGGATGAAGAAACCGGCGGACCCGTCCTCGATGAAGAAATCGGCGATGCGGTTCGGCTGACAAAAGGCGGCAAAATTGTCAACGAAAGGCTGAACGCATGAAAACTCTCGCAAAGATCGCAATGGCTACGGTTCTGATGGGCACATTGGCGGCCTGTGATTCTATCGGCGGCGGCGCCAATTATTCAGAGGGTGATGCAAAAGCCGGTTCTGCTTTTCGCCATCATGCGCGCGATGTCGTTGCCGGTTTGAACCCCCAATGCCCGTTCTCAGCAAAAAAGGATGTTCTTGCGCAATATGACGGGGTCAATAAGCGCTTTGACGCTTTGAAAAAGACAATTTCCGACCGTTCGTTTGAAACTGATCTTGCGCTGGTTGAGGCCGACTACCAATATTATTGGGAGGTCAACACTGTACCATGCGCATCACCCGATGGTGAGAATGCCGCTGAAGCAATCGCTGGTGAGGTCACACGCGTTGATGGTCAGCTTGAACAGCTCGAAAAGATCGTCGGCGGGCTTTAAAAATGGGTCTGTTGAATGCAACGACTGCGAGCGCGCAGCAATTTATTGACGACCACGGGCATTGCCTTGTGGAAGGCGAAGAGGTTCAGGTCTGTTTCAAGACTGTGCGCGATTGGATCGTGTTTTCCTCATGGCGCGTTATTCATGTTGATGTGCAGGGGCTGACAGGTAAGAAAAAACAATACCTTACAGTACCCTATCGTTCAATTAGTGCCTATTCCATTGAGAGCGCTGGGACGTTTGATTTGGACGCCGAGGTCAAGATTTACCTGTCTGGCCATTCGCCAATCGAGTTCAAAATCGGCAAAGATTCCGATGTATCGGGCCTGCAAATGCTGATGGCTCAGAAGTTGGATCGTTAAATCATGGACTTTATTTCAATCCTATCGATTTTCGTATTGGCCTGCTTTGTCGGCTATTATGTGGTGTGGTCGGTCACGCCCGCTCTGCATACGCCGCTGATGGCGGTGACCAATGCGATTAGCTCGGTCATTATTGTCGGCGCGCTGATTGCAGCGGCAGAAGCGAGCAGCCCATGGGCCAAATGGCTTGGCCTGCTGGGCGTTGTGCTGGCGAGCATCAATATCTTCGGCGGCTTTGCTGTGACGGAGCGAATGCTGGCCATGTATAAGAAGAAGGAGGGGAAATGATCATGACCCTTCAGTCTGCAAAAGAGTGGGTTACGAAAAACCGTTGGTGGGTGGCTCTTTTTATTGTTGTCGCATTTGGATATACGGTTGGTAAAGATAGAGCGTTGAATGACAATGCGACCGCGGTGCAAAATGGGAGTGAAAGATGAGCCTTTCCATCCTCGCTGGCGCTGCTGACAGCGCGCACGCAGCCCCCGCTTGGGCCATGCTCGCCTATCTAATTTCCGGTGTGTTTTTCATTCTCGCTTTGCGTGGGCTTTCTAGCCCTGCGACATCCAGAGGTGGCAATCGCAATGGAATGATCGGCATGAGCATCGCGGTCGCAACAACGTTGATCGTGCATTGGCCCAAGATTACCGGCGGCACGGCAGGCAGCTATGTCGGGCCGGATATTGAAACGATTGGATTGATCGCAGGCGCCATCGTCATTGGCGCGATCATTGGTCTGACCACGGCGAAGAAAATCGCGATGACGGCGATGCCGGAATTGGTCGCTGCCTTTCATAGCCTTGTTGGCCTTGCGGCCGTGCTGGTTGGCTGGGCGGCCTATCTGGAACCTGAAGCGTTCGGCTTGCTTGGTGATGACCTTGCGATTTCGCCGGTTAGCAAGATTGAGATGGGGCTAGGCATTGCCATTGGCGCAATCACCTTCTCTGGCTCGGTTATTGCCTTCCTAAAATTGTCAGGCCGCATGAGTGGATCCCCGATCCTGCTGCCTCTGCGCCATGTGATCAACCTTGGCACTTTGCTGGCGATTATTGTTCTCACGGCACTGTTTGCTTTGGGCAGTGGGCAGTCGGAAACCATGCCCTTTGTTATCGCGCTGACGGTGCTGGCGTTCATTATCGGCTTTCTGCTGATCATCCCCATTGGCGGTGCGGATATGCCGGTGGTTGTGTCCATGCTGAACAGCTATTCCGGCTGGGCAGCCGCCGCGATGGGCTTTACCCTCGGCAATAGCGCGATGATTATCACAGGCGCATTGGTTGGCAGCTCTGGTGCGATCCTATCCTACATCATGTGCAAGGCAATGAACCGCAGTTTCATTAGCGTGATCGCTGGCGGGTTCGGAGCGGATAGTTCTGGCGGCGGTGATGGCGAAGCGCGTGAAGCGCGGCCTTACAAACAAGGCAGTGCAGAAGATGCCGCCTTCATGCTGAAACAAGCGGAAAGCGTGATCATCATCCCAGGCTATGGCATGGCCGTGGCGCAGGCGCAGCATGCATTGCGCGAGATGGCGGATGCGCTGAAAGCAGAGGGCGTGGATGTGAAATACGCCATCCACCCCGTCGCAGGCCGAATGCCGGGCCATATGAATGTGCTGCTGGCAGAGGCGAATGTGCCTTATGATGAGGTGTTTGAGCTGGAGGATATCAACTCTGACTTTGCCCAAGCAGACGTCGCCTTCATTATTGGCGCGAACGATGTGGTGAACCCAGCGGCCAAGACCGACAAATCATCGCCCATTTACGGGATGCCAGTGTTCGACGTGGACAAGGCCAAGCAAGTGTTCTTCATCAAGCGTTCCATGGGCGGGGTCGGCTATGCCGGCGTTGATAATGACGTGTTCTATATGGACCAGACCATGATGCTTTTGTCCGATGCCAAGAAGATGGTCGAAGGCATTGTGAAGGCGCTCGATTAGGGTGAAGAAGCTTCTCCTCTTATTAGTCGTAGCTGCAATCGGCGCGGGTGCTTGGTTCATCTATAGCGGCGGGCTGGACCGCGTGACCGAAAGCCGTGTTGAAGCTGCATTGCTGAACAATGGTGTTCCGGCCAAACTGTCGGAATGCATGGCGCCCAAATTGGTCGAAGATCTTTCAATCCCGCAATTGCTCAAGTTAGAAGAACTGGCCCCTGAGGCTGGCGAGGACCGCTTGCCGACATCCCCGGCTGCTGCGCTAAAGCGGCTACGCCGTGTCGATGACACAGAGGCTGTCACCGCGCTGGTCAGTGCAGGGTCAAGCTGCGCGATTGGATCGATCTTCGGCTAGGCTTGCCGATCAGCCTTGCTTGCGCGATAGTTAGTTGATGAAACGCATCTTAAAAACTCTCGCTGTGATGACCGTTATTTTTGCGGCAATTTTCCTACTTTTCCGCACGCCAGACACGCAAGTATCTGAAATGAAGGCGAAATATGGGGCCGAGCCTTCGCAATTCGTGACTTTGCCCAATGGGCAGCAAATACACCTTCGTGATGAGGGGCCAAAAGATGCTCCAGCGATCATTTTGCTGCATGGTTCCAATTCCAGCCTGCACACTTGGGATGATTGGGCGCAGGCACTTAAAAATGATTTCCGTGTCATCCGCTATGACCAGATTGGTCACGGGTTGACTGGCCCGTCGCATGACGGCGAGTATTCAAAGCAGCGTTTTGTCAGCGATGTCGGCGCAGTTGCTGATCATCTGGAGCTGGAGACATTCGTTCTTGCTGGCAATTCTATGGGCGGCTGGGTTGCGACTTCTTATGCCATTGCGCACCCTGATCGGGTGTCAGGGCTGGGCCTGTTGGATGCCAGCGGAGCGCCGCGTAACAAGGATGAGGAGCGGCTGTATTTGGGCGCTATCATCGCTTCCACGCCTGTTCTCAATACTCTTATGACATCGATCACGCCGCGCTCTTTGGTTCGGTCAAGTTATGAGGACTCAGTGGCTGATCCATCTGTAATTACCGATGAAAAGGTTGACCGTTATTGGGAGCTACTGCGCTATCCTGGCAATCGCCAAGCGGTAGTTGACCGCGTCAATACGCCGCGAGGCGGTCCGTTTGACACAGCGGATTTGGCCGCGCTGACGATGCCATCGCTGATTATGTGGGGTGAGGAAGACAAAGTTACCCCGACCAGTGGCGCTAAATGGTTTGCACAGCATCTGCCAAATGACACATCCATTCTTTACCCCGACGTCGCTCATGTACCGATGGAGGAGGTCCCGCAGAAATCTGCCGAGGACTTCAAAAATTGGCTTGTAAACACACCGTTCAAGAGCGAAGCGCTTTAGTAAAATACCCCCTTCTGAGCAGAGAGAACACAATGCGCAAAATCGGCCTCATCGGCGGAATGAGCTGGGTTTCTACCGGCATGTATTACGACTTCATCAATCGCTATGTGCAGCGCCGAAGCGAACCCTTTGTCTCGCCGCCGATCCTGATTGAAAGCTTGAACTTTGCCGAGCTTCGCGCACTCGCTGCGGCAGAAGATTGGGCGGGCGTGGGCGAAGCTTTGGCGGACAGTGCCAAGAGATTGGAAGCATCAGGCGCAACCGCCATTTTGATCTGCGCCAACTCTATGCATAAAGTTTATGACGCGGTCGCTGATAGCGTCACCGTGCCCGTGCTGCATATTGCCGATTGTGTCGGAGAGGCGATGAAAGCGGCGGGAACGACCAATGCCGCATTGATCGGTACGCGCAATGTTATGACCGAGAGCTTTTACCGCCAGCGTCTGATCGCCCACGGGGTTGATCTGGCGGCTCCTGATATGAAGAATGTCGATATTGTCGACCGCATCATTTACGAGGAATTGATGGTCGGCAAAAAATCACGCGATTCAGAACGCGAGCTGCGCACAATCCTCACCAAAAAACAGCAAGATGGGATTGAGGCGATTGTGCTTGCTTGCACAGAGCTTGATCTAATTGTCGACGTTGATGCCAATGTCCTGCCGATCTTTGATAGCACGCGCATTCATTGCCAAGCGGCAGCCGATTGGATTTTGGGCGAGTAATAAGCAGGGAATAAGCGGGGAATAGGGGATAATAAGGCCAGCGTTGCCAGCCTGTTCGCCTTGTCGCACCGCGCATGCTCCACTAACCTTGGTATCTTATGACACGCGCCCCCTATGCCGCTGATCCCCACACCACGCGAGGACGCGAGTTCGGCGCGCAAGCAGCCCGCGCCTCTAACGTCACCGCTCGCGGGCCCCGTAGCGAATTTCAGCGCGACCGCGACCGCATCATCCATTCGATGAGTTTCCGCAGGCTTCGTTCCAAAACGCAGGTGTTTATTGCGCCTGAAGGCGACCATTACAGAACCCGTCTGACGCATAGCCTCGAAGTCGCGCAGATTGGCCGCGTGATCGCACGCGCCTTGGGGCTAGATGAGGATTTAACCGAGGCCCTGTGTCTTGCGCATGATTTGGGCCACCCGCCTTTTGGTCATGCCGGGGAAGACGCACTGCAAGCGGCACTGACGGATCATGGCGGCTTTTGCCATAACGCCCATGCGTTGCGTACGATTATGCGGTTGGAAAGCCCTTATCCAGGCCATGATGGCCTAAACCTGACATGGGATTTGCTGGAGGGTCTGGCCAAGCACAATGGGCCTGTGTCCGAGCCGAGCTGGGCCTTGGCCGAGCTGGACGCTGATTTTGCGATGGAGCTTGGCCAATGGCCATCGCTTGAGGCGCAGGTTGCCGCGATCGCGGATGATATTGCCTACGACAATCACGATATTGATGATGGCCTGCGCGCAGGTTTTCTGGGCCTTGATGATTTGCTGGAGCTGGATTTCCTCGCGCAGCAATGGCGGCTGGTCGAAAACAGCTTTCCAGACGCGCCGCGTGATCGGATGCTGCGCGAATTGGTGCGCGGCCAAATTGGCCTGATGGTCAATGATGTGATCACGCATACGCAAAGTCAGATAGAAGGGATCGCATCGGTGGAAGAGGTTCGCGCGCATCCGAAAATGCTCTCTGGCTTCTCTCCCGATTTAGCGACGAAGGAACGCACATTGAAAGCGTTTATGTATAAACGGCTCTATCTGCATGATGAGCAGGTGGAGGCAGCTGATAAGGCCCGCGAAGTCGTGGCCAGCCTGTTCGCGTCTTATGCTGACGATCCGAATTTATTGCCGCCGGAATGGCAGGCGCGGCTCCCAAAGGATGAAACGACGCGCGCGCGCACAATCGCAGATTTTATCGCAGGTATGAGCGACCGTTTTGCCATTGAGCAATATCGCGCAATCCATGGCAGGGTTCCTGCGGGCCTTAGCAATGTCTGATGCTGCCAAAGACCCGCTGCAAATCGCGCTGATCGGTGCAACCGGCCTTGTTGGCCGAATGGTGATGGAGGCGGTAATCGGGCGCGAGGATGTGCGTCTCACTGCGATTGCACGGCGCGAGGTGCCTTTGCCCAAAGGCGTGCGGATGGATATGATTATATCCAAGCCTGGGCGCTGGGGCGATGTGCTTGAAGACATTCAGCCAAGGGCTTTGATCTGCGCGCTTGGCACGACATGGAAACGCGCAGGTAAGGATGAGCAGGCGTTCCGCGCTGTCGATCAAGAATTGGTGCTAAACTCTGCCAAAGTGGCGAAGGAAAAAGGCATAGAGCGCTTTGTCATCGTCACTTCGGTGGGCGCTAACGTAGGCTCCCGCTCGCTTTATCTTCGGGTCAAGGGCGAGGTTGAACGCGATCTTGCTATGCTGAAGTTTAAGCGCCTCGATATCCTCCATCCCGGCCTTCTGAAAGGCGCGCGCATTGATGATAGACGCGCAGGCGAGGGAGTGGCGCAAGCCCTCAGCCCAGTGATGAATTTGATGATGCAGGGCCCGCTCAAAGACATGCGCGCCATTGATGCGCGCACCGTGGCAGCTGGCGCATTGGCTTTGGCGAGCCGCAAGCCGGGTGGGCGCTTTACGCATAATAATGAGGCGATTGAGCGCGCTTCGCGTGAGTGGTCGGTCGAGGAATAGGGGCGAGAAATTATGGGCTGGGACACAGTGTTTGCGGTCGCCAATTTAACCGGTTTGGTTGCTTGGGCGGCTT
>JALZVZ010000287.1 GCA_023299945.1 Altererythrobacter sp.
GAGCACGAAGCGGGCGAGGTTCTGCCGGTTCTGTTCTACCTCGCCGGCCTCACTTGCACCCATGCCAATGTGATGGAAAAGGGCGAATATCGCGCCGCATGTGCGAAACACCGCATTATTTTTATTGCGCCGGATACATCTCCGCGCGGGGAAGACGTTCCGGATGCAGCGGATGAATATGACTTTGGCAAAGGCGCTGGCTTTTACGTCGATGCCACCCAGCAACCTTGGTCCAAACATTACCAAATGCGCAGCTATATCGAGAATGAGCTGCCCGCCTTGATTGCCGAGCAATTCCGCGCCGCCGACATGACCCGCCAAGGCATCACCGGCCATTCCATGGGCGGCCACGGCGCGCTTACAATTGCGCTGAGGAACCCCGAGCGCTTTGCCAGTGTCAGCGCGTTTTCGCCGATCGTAGCGCCCAGCGGTGTGCCATGGGGCGAGAAGGCTCTGGGGCGGTATTTGGGCGAGGAAAAGGCCGCTTGGCGCGAATATGATGCCTGCGCGCTGATAGAGGATGGTGCCCGTGTGGATCACATGCTTGTCGATCAAGGAACTGCAGACAATTTCTTAGCAGAACAGCTAAAAACGCACCTGCTTGCTGAGGCTTGCGAGGCAGCCGGCATTCCCGCGGAAATCCGCATGCAAGACGGCTATGACCATTCCTACTATTTCATCTCGACCTTTATGGCAGAGCATATTGAATGGCACGCCCATAGACTGGCCGGGTGATTGGCGGGGTGATTGGCCCGGTGATTGGCAGGGCAATTATAGGCACGCCCCCGCGCATTTTCCTACATGTCAGCAAAGCGCTAAAGGGTTTCGCAGCCCCGCAATTCAGGCGTGCCCCTCGCTCTTTGACATCGCCAAAACCATTTAAGCGCCGCTTGAACACCGCTGCGGTTTTCCGCATGTGCTCGCATAAGTGCATGGGCGGCAAAGGTGACACACACGCCCGCTCCCCCCATTTGTCACCCTGGCCCATTTTTACGCAAACCACTGTTTTTCAATGGGAGTGATTACAATACCGAAAGTGACACGGTGTAACCTTTGTCACCTTTGACCTGAATCTCTGCGGCAGATTGAAGCTTCGGTTTTATCGGCCCAATTAGCGCCCCAATTGACGCGCTGCGGCCGAGCCATCCACCGGCAAAAACTGATCGGTGTTTTGCCAAATGTCGAAAAAGCGCGCTTCTTCGGTCAAGCATTTCTGAAACGCGGGCCTTGCGCAAACCCGCTCAAACCATGCGGCCAACAAGGGCCAACGCGCTGCATCAATGCTCTCACCTGCAAGCCGCATCATGCAAATTTGCGCCGCCACGGCAATGTCCGCAAGGCTGTAACCCGGCGGTGCCAAATACGCGCCCGCCGCACTCAATTGCTTCTCGAGATAGTCAAAGGCAGGCGGCATCACATTGTCTAAAATGGCCGCCGCGCCATCCTCATCCACCGGCAGCCCCATCAATCGCGGGCCAATAAAACGCGCGAAGAAGAGCCCAGAACTCAACGGCAAAAGCACGCTGTCAGAATATTCCTCCAGCCAAATGACCCAGGCGCGCTGGGCCGGATCAGCAGGTATCAAAGCAGGTTCAGGCGCAATGCCATCCAGATAGACGGCAATCGCGGAGCTATCGGGCAAGGCAAAGTCACCATCCAATAGGATCGGCATTTTGCCTGTCGGGCTATGTTCAAAATACTGATCCTGATCGATCAGCGGTGAAATCTGCCGATAATGAAAGGTGATGTTCTTCTCATGCAAGATCACCTCGCATTTCTTCACAAATGGCGACAAGGGCATGCCGATCAATTCCATAATTGCTGTCTCATTTCCTGCGTTTTTCAATGAAAAAATCCTTGAGCAATTGGACAGCCTCGGCCTCGCCCATACCAGAGTAAACCTCTGGCCGGTGGAGCGCTTGGGGATGGGCAAATACGCAGGCGCCGTGCTCCACCCCGCCACCCTTGGGATCGCTGGCGGCATAATATAGCTTGCCAATACGCGCATGGGCAATCGCGCCCGCGCACATCGCACAAGGCTCTAGCGTTACGTAAAGATCGCAGGAACTCAGGCGCTCATCGCCCAAAATTTGCGCCGCTTTGCGCAGGGCCAAAATCTCTGCATGGCCAGTGGGATCAGGGGGATTGCGGGTTTGGTTGCCAGCCGCTGCAATCACCTTTCCGCCGTGCACGACCACCGCGCCAATGGGCACTTCATCCGCCTTGCCAGCGGCGCGTGCGGCGTCCAATGCAGCTTGCATAGGAGCAGGAATAGGCCATTTGGTCATTGCCTAGGTGCTATAACTGGGATCAATAGACTGCACAATTGCTTGACGATTCGCATTACGCCAGTTAAGCGCGCCATCTTCCACGGAAACCCCGTGTTTCTATCGAAATTTACGAGGGTGCGCTGCAATGGCCCACCCTGCACACCAAGTGAGTGAGAATTACCATGTCGCGCATCTGCGAATTGACCGGCAAAGGCCGTATGACGGGCAACAATGTCAGCCACGCCAAAAACAGGACCAAGCGGGTATTCCTACCGAACCTGCAACAAGTCACATTGCTGAGCGAGACTTTGAAGCGCAGCATTCGTTTCCGTGTTTCTACCAATGGACTGCGTTCGGTTGAGCATAATGGCGGCCTCGACAATTGGCTTCTTAAAACCAAAGACGACAAGCTTTCCGCCAATGCGCGCAAAGTGAAGCGCGAATTGGTGAAAGCACAAAAAGCAGCCGCCTAATAAGGCGATTGTTTTCAATGCTACAAAGGCGCGTTTGAGGGTAACCTCGCGCGCCTTTTGTCTGTCCGCTGTCTATTTTTCAGAACGAACTGCGGGTGCAGAAACTGTAGGTTTCCAATTGAGCCGCAGCATCAGCGTTTCTTGAAATGCGCTCAGATTGTCATCAGCGATGAGATAAAGATCGATGCTGCCGTCGCCCTGCTCAATCGCGGTGATCCCTTCAAAATTCTCCTCCAGATCAGGCCCGCCAATCTGCGCGATCATGCCGCCGGTCCAAGGGTTTTCTTGGCCCAAGGCGCTTTTTGATGGCGC
>JALZVZ010000288.1 GCA_023299945.1 Altererythrobacter sp.
CCGCCATCTACACCGTGGCCCAGCGCCATATATTCATCGCTTTGCATTTCCATCAAGCGGCTGACTGTGCGCTCAAATTCAAACGCGCCATCGCCTGCCGGATAGAGCTGTTCTGGCTCTGCCTCTGCGGTCGCAAACAGCTTAACGCGGTGCTCATATAGCGCATCAATCAAAGTGACAAAGCGCGCCGCTTCATTGCGCATTTCCTTGTCCATTTGCGGGATTCCGACGAGGATGACGCTGTGAAATTCGCGTGCAATGGCAAGGTAGTCAGGCGCGCCGCGCGCTTCTTTGCAGAGGCGTTTGAACGAGAAGACTGCGACCCCTTTCAGCACTTTGGGCACATGCATTGTCCGGCCAATACCCACATCCAATTCGCCGCTAGGAACGTGGTCGGCATCCTCTGGCTTGTAATCAGTCAAGCGGAAGAAAGCCTCGCGCACCTGCGCTGTTGCTGCGTCCCCCAATGGCGTGTGCCAGCTGTCGATGTCGCCCAAGCGGTCGAGCCGGTAGTCGAGCGGGCCATTGAGAGACAGTACATCGAGACGCTCTTCGATCAGATCAATGAATGGCAGGAAGTGCTCGCGGTTCAGTCCGTCCTTGTACAAATCATTAGGCGGACGATTGCTGGTGGTCACAACGGCAACGCTCTCATCCACGATCAGCGCGCGAAACAAGCGGCTCATAATCATCGCGTCGGCTGAATTGCCCACCACCATTTCATCAAAGGCGAGGCAGTCCAAATCGCGCCCCAATTTTGCGGCAACTGGCGGGATCGGATCGCCGCGCTCTTTTTTGCGTTCCTCGCGCAGAGCGCTGTGAACTTCCTGCATAAAAGCATGGAAATGGACGCGACGCTTGGCTTTGATCGCTAGGGTTTCGTGAAACAAATCCATCAGCATGGACTTACCGCGACCCACCCCGCCCCACATATACAGCCCGCGAGGTACTTGCGTTTCTGTTCCGACGAGACGTGCAAAAAAACCTGTTTTGCGTTCCGCCTCAAGAGCGGTTTGAAGACTGGCCAATTGCACGGCAGCCTTGCGTTGGTCTGCATCTGCGCGCAATTCCTCGGCGGCAATCAGCGCATCATAGCGGGCAAGGATGCCGCTCATTGAGTTGGGGGTCGAGGTTTGAACTTGCGCACGATCCCTGAGAAAGCGGCGACCGCATCATCGTCTTGAACAACGGTTCCGCGGACGAAGACCAGCTTGCCCGTCTCGCGCATAATTTCTGTCACAGCGTCTAGCGGCCTATCGCCTTGTCCCGCACCGATAAATTGCGTTGAGATTTCAAGCGTCACTGATGGTCCGGCATTGCCGATCCCCAAAGTGTGCATGCTCGTGAATAACGAAATGTCGATCAATGACTGTGTGATCGCGCCATGGACGACTTCTTGCAGGTTCAAATGCTTGCGCATCGGGAACATCCGTAGCCGGCAATAATCCTTGCCACCGATGGTTTCCTTGCGCGTGATAAGTCGCCCCATCACGGCGCCATTAAACAGCGTCTGATCTTTTAAATCCCAGCGGTTCCAACCGGGATTATCTGGATCGGGAGCGTGCTCGAACACATCGTCTCTGAAAGTCACGCGCTGAACTCGGTGCGTTAAATCTGGCGTTCGGCCATCATCTTCTTAGTTTCAGCGATAGCCTTGGCCGGCGAAAGCCCCTTGGGGCAGACATTGGCGCAATTCATGATGGTGTGGCAGCGATAGAGGCGGAAGGGATCCTCCAACTCGTTCAAGCGCTCACCGGTCATTTCATCGCGGCTATCTGCCAGCCAGCGGTAGGCCTGAAGCAGGATTGCGGGGCCGAGGAACTTGTCTGAATTCCACCAATAGCTGGGGCAGCTGGTTGAGCAACAAGCGCATAAAATACACTCATAAAGACCGTCCAATTGCTCGCGCTGCTCTGGTGATTGTAGACGTTCCTTGCCCGAAGGCGTGGTTGAAACCGTTTGCAACCAAGGACGAATCGAAGCGTATTGCGCGTAGAAATGGGTGAAGTCAGGAACCAGATCCTTGATCACATCCATATGCGGCAAAGGCGTGATGCGAACCTCGCCCTTCAAGTCTTCAATCGCGGTTGTGCAGGCAAGACCGTTCTTACCATTCATATTCATCGCGCAAGAACCGCAAATGCCTTCGCGGCATGAGCGGCGGAATGTCAGCGTTGGATCAACCTCATTCTTAATTTTGAACAGAGCGTCAAGCACCATTGGCCCGCAATCATCTGCATCAATTTCAAACGTGTCATATCGCGGGTTTGCGCCGCTATCAGGATCGAAACGATAGATCTTGAATTTCTTGACCGAGCTCGCGCCTTCCGCCTTGTAAGCAGTGCCTGATTTGGAAATCTTGGAATTCTTCGGAAGGGTGAAAGTTGCCATTGGTCTTCGATCCTGTGATTTTGATCCCTCTATCTAGCGGCTTTGCGCGGGAGAGCAAGACGCAGCTGTTGAGCAATTTGACAGGGCATTTGCTTGCTTTGCATGTGGAGTGGCGCGCCGGAGGTGGTATGTAAGACCAAATAGCGCAATTTCATCGCCAAATGCTTGCGCCTAACTTGAGGAAAACCATCCATGACCAGCGGACAAAACACAGCCATTCGTTCCGCCGCTATCTTCGGTGCATCTGGCGGTATCGGCGCGGCCCTAGTCGTTGAATTGGCGGCGCGCGGTGTGAAGCAAATCTGGGCTGGATCGCGGAGCGGAGGACCGATTGCAGGCGGCACATCCTTCGCATTTGATATGATGGAGGAGGCCAGCATTGCTGATGCGGCAGGCATGTTGCGAGGCAACCCGCCGGACTTAGTGATTGTGGCAAGCGGAATTTTGACCCTAGCCGATGGTCGCGGTCCAGAGCGAACATACAAACGTCTCGATGCCGGCGCGATGGCAGAGGTGCTTGCACACAACACAATCGGTCCAGCTTTGATTGCAAAGCACATGTTGCCAATGTTTCCGAGAAATGAGCGCGCGGTATTCGCGGCTCTGTCGGCGCGCGTTGGCTCGATTAGCGACAATGGGTTGGGAGGGTGGCATTCCTACCGTGCTTCCAAAGCTGCACTTAATATGCTCTTGAAAAATTTCGCAATTGAGCTGGCGCGGACGCATAGCGATGCCGTTGTTCTGGGTCTTCATCCCGGCACAGTCGATACAGGATTGTCGCAGCCATTTCAGAAAGGTCTGCCAGAGGGGCAATTGCTGACCCCGCAAGAATCTGCGCGCAGCCTGCTGGATGTAATTTCAAATACAGGGCCGGAGAAAAGCGGGTGCGTATTCGATTGGAAAGGGGCAGAAATACCCACCTGAATCCATTCTAATCCATCAGACCGCTGCGCCGAAAACCCTCTGCCAAAATTGTCTCAATCAACTCTTCTTGTGTCCAACCGGCCAGTTCAGCCGCACGGCCAAAGACCTTTTGCGACCATAAATTGCAATTGAGATTGAGCTCTAGGAAGGTGATCTCGCCAGTGTCTTCATTGATACGGAATTCAAAACGGCCATAGTCAAATGGGAGATAATCCTCCCAAGCCTTGCGCGTCAGATCAGCAATCCGGCTTTCCATTTCTTCATTTTGGAAATGATCGAGTGAATATTTCTGGCTTCGGTCAACCAGATCGCGCTTCTCCTGATAGGTGCGCAGATGCGATGGGTCTGCCTGACGGAAGATCATCATGGGCAGGATTTTCGGCTCGCCATTGATTGTGACCACGGGAACCTCGACATCGCTGCCATCCAAAAATGGTTCAACCAGCGCGTCTTGTCCGCCGTTCGCCTGATCATTGTGGATAGCCTCGATCGCGGCTTTCACGCCTTCCCAATTACGCGCATCGCCTACGCCCCAACTGGCGGAGGAGGCATTGGGTTTGATGACATAGCGGTCTGCTTTGGGGCATTTGGCTTGATCAATCGGCGCGCCCTTGCGGTAAATCGCCCAAGGCGCTGTTGGCACGCCGGCCTCTAAGGCAGAGAGTTTGGCAAGGTGTTTATCATCAGACAATCCGCGCAATATCGGGCTTGCACCCAGATACGGAATACCCGCCCGTTCGCACAATAATGGCAACAACATTTCAGAATTGAAAAAGCCTGCACGATTGAGCAGCGGGAACACGAAATCCACATCGGGCTTATCGAAAAGCACCTCAAATGATTCCTCGATTATCAGATTCAGGCCAAGCCCTTCCAGCACAGCACGCATTTCGCGATGATAAAGCGCGTGATTACCATCCTCTGGGTGAAGCTCACCTTCCCAAAGTGCATTTTTCGCGATGAAAAGCAGTTTGACGCGTTTTCGTGTCGCTGCATCAATTTTTAACGGGGTAAGTGGGCGTGCCAAGATAGTAGTGCCTTTTCCGATTGTTGCGCGGCCTATAGTGGTGCTGCTAATAAAGATACAGCGTCGCGCTTCAAAGGCGAAATTAAGAAGGACAACTATGCCCATCGCCTCTGCCCAGTCTGCCCAAGCTGCAGGCGGTTTTGTTCAAGACCAAACATCCCGTGAGTTGATCGACCTGCTGTCTAGCGGGGGGGACGCGCGCATCACGCTCGACCCTGAAACGGGTTTGAATCGCTATTTGTCCGCGCCTTATCCGCGCGATGTTACCGCCTATGCGTCCTCCACGGCCAATGACATTTCCGCAGCCGCCTTTGCGTTTTTGCGGAAGCATGGCGTGCCTGATGATTATGGCAAGGCGCTGAATGCTATGCGTGAGCGGATTAGGGGCGCCTATGGTTTGGACGAAGATGTCGGGATCATATTTGCGCCTTCGGGTACTGATTTGGAATATGTTGCGCTGTATTTGTCCGCGTCAAAGTCTAATGCAGGCGTGCACAATATGCTGCTAGGCGCGGACGAGGTGGGCAGCGGCTGCATTCATTCTGCACACGGCCGCTATTTCGCAGATGAGACGGCGCTGGGCTTCGCTGTGAAACCAAAGCAAATCGTCGAAGGCTTGGGCGATGTCTCGCTCACCGATATTCCCTTGCGTTGTATTGAAGGCAAAGTGCGCAGCAGTGCCGCAATTGCAGAAAATGTCCGCCATGAGATGGATGTTGCAGCGATGGATGGGCGGCAGGCTTTGCTGCATATCGTCCATGGTTCCAAAACCGGTTTGATTCTGCCTGCGCTTGACGACATTGATGCGTTGCGCGCTGAATATCACAACCGTTTAAGCCTCGTGATCGACGCCTGCCAAGCACGGATAACAGCCGGTGCAATCAGCGAATATTTGCAGCGCGATGCGATCGTGTTCCTCACCGGATCGAAATTTATGGGCGGCCCTCCGTTCAGCGGATTTGCTTTGGTCCCACCAGCCTTGATGAAGAACGTGCAGCCTCTCCCCAGCGACTTTGCGCACATTTTTAGGCGCGCGGAATGGCCCCAAAATTGGAGCGGTTCAGACAGGCTCGAAAACAGTGCAAATATGGGGCTCGCCTTACGTTTATCGGCGTCCATCTTTGAGTTGGAGCGATTTAGCCTCGTTTTGCCTGAGCGTGTTGAGGCCATTATTGCCTCCTTCAGAAATGCTGTTTTCAACGAGATCACGGGCCCGCTTGGCCTAAACATTGTGGAATCCAATGCGCCCGGACAGAGAGCTGAGTGGCTTAAACATCCGATTGAAATGCAGACGCTTATTACCTTGGATGTCTCCAGCCTTTCTGGAATGCGGACATTTGACGAGGCGCAAGCCATGCACAAAGCGATGGCGGGCAGCGGTCTGCGGCTCGGCCAATCGGTAAAATCGGTGCGCACTAGTGGCGGCAATTGGGCTGGGACCTTGCGCATTGGGATTTCCATGCCGCAAATCACTGCTTGGGCAGCTATGAGTGAGGCTGATTTCGTGACGGAGTTAACGGCAGGGATGGTACGCGTCGCTGAGGCGCTTAGGGTACACTCTGGATGATTTGCGCATAATTCGATCCAAACTGCACTCGCTTGCGTATCAATATGTTGCGTAGGGCTGAATTGTTGATAGCTTTGCACCAATCTGATGCCTGTGGGAGGGGTGATGATGGGAATTGCAAGCTGGTATGATGCGAAGATCATGCCGAAATTGATCACCTATGCTTGCGGGCAGGGGCAGATAATGAAACGGCGCAGCCAAATCGTGCCTTTGGCCACTGGCGCGGTGTTTGAGCTGGGTTGCGGCGGCGGTCTCAACCAAGAGTTTTACGATACCAACGCAGTCACCAGTTTTGCCGGTATCGACCCCCATGGCGGCCTGCTGGAACAGGCGCGAGCCACTGCGCACGCGAAGGGCTGGGCCACGGATATTCAGGAGGCTGCAGGTGAAGCGATCCCCTTTGGTGACAGCCGCTTTGATACGGTGGTGTGCACTTTTACGCTCTGTTCAGTCGATGATCCTGCACAAGTCATGTCTGAAATGCGCCGATTGTTAAAGCCGGGCGGCCGTTTGTTGTTCCTAGAGCATGGCCGCGCCCCTGATGCTAATGTCGCCAAATGGCAGGACCGGATTGAGCCAATCTGGAAACGCCTAGCTGGCGGCTGCCGATTGACGCGGCCAATTGGTTCGGGGCTTCGCGGAGCGGGTTTCGATGTCGAGCCGATGGGGCAGGGCTATTTGCCCAAGGCGCCGCGTTTCGCCAGCTGGAACGAATGGGGCGTGGCGCGCAAAGCAGGGGTGTAGGCTCTGGCTTTAACGCTGCGGCAAAAGAAAAGGCCCGAAAAAGCAAACCCGCATTGGAGCGCTTTTCCGAGCCTTTTTACTCAATTGAAGTGAACCGTTATTCGCCGAAAGTGCGTTGCCACCAGCCGCCGCGTTTCTTGGTTTCTGAAGCGTTGCCAGCATCCTTTTCAGGAGCGGCTTCAGCGCTTTTGGTTTCAGGTTTGGCCTCAGTTTTTTCAGCCTTAGTCTTTGCCTTTGCGCGCGAAGCCTTTTTGGGCGTTTCCACTACATCCGCATCGGCTGCGCCTTCATCGGCTTTCGGCTTGGCCTTGGCGCGAGATTTGCGCTTTGGTTTCTCTGGGGCCTTTTCCTCAGTATCGACGATAGTGTCGCCAGCAGAAGCATCTTCAACTGTCTTCTTCGCGCGGGAGGCCCGCTTACGTTTCGGCTTTTCGACGGCAGGGGCTTCTTCAACATCGGCGCTTGCTTCAGTTGTTTCAGCGGCTGTGTCAGCCTTCTTCTTGCGAGGTGCGCGCTGGCGCTTAGGCTTCTCTTCCGGAGTTGCCTCCTCAGCCGGAGCATCGCCCACAGTCGCATCTTCAGACGGCTGATTAGACGGTTCGCCCTCGGTGCCCTCAGTGCCTTCTACTGGTGCACCATCCTCATCCGTGTTTTTACGGCGACGTCGTCCACCACGGCTGCGGCGGCGACGCTTAGGTCTATCTTCGCCATCCTCATCATCATCGCTTGAGCGTTCGTTGCTACGGTTTTCACCGTCATTGTCGCCGTTATTATCTTCGCCATCGCCATCGCCATCACCGCGATCACGGTTTTTATTGCGACCGCGACCTCCGCGGCGGCGGCGGCGTTTCTTGGGACGATCTTCCTGATCTTCGTCTTCGTCACGCTCAATAATTTCGTCCTCATCATCGTCTTCATCGACAATAGGATCGAACTTAGGTGCCTCTGTCGGGCGAGGGCCTGAGCTGGCGACGGCCATCTTCGCGCCTTCATCCTCGCCCTCGGGGATGACTTGAACGCTAACACCATAACGGTGCTCAATTTCGACCAATTCATCGCGCTTGGAATTGAGCAGATAGACCGCCGCTTCCGTACTGGCCGAAAGCGCAATAATCGTGCCCTTGCCGCGTGCTGCTTCGTCTTCGATTAAGCGTAGCGCAGAAAGGCCGGCAGATGATGCTGTGCGAACAAGACCCGTTCCATCGCAATGCGGACATTCGCGTGTGGAGGCTTCCAAAACGCCGGTGCGCAAACGTTGGCGGCTCATTTCCATCAAGCCAAAGCTGGATATGCGGCCCACTTGAATACGGGCACGGTCGTTTTTGAGCGCGTCCTTCATTGTCTTTTCGACTTTGCGGACATTGGAATTGTAATCCATGTCGATAAAATCGATCACGACCAGACCGGCCATGTCGCGAAGGCGCAATTGACGGGCAATCTCGCGCGCCGCTTCTAGGTTTGTGGCAGTCGCGGTTTGCTCAATCCCGTGTTCCTTGGTGGAGCGGCCTGAGTTAATGTCGATAGACACCAGAGCCTCGGTCGGGTTGATAACCAGATAGCCGCCCGATTTCAGTTGAACGACAGGATCATACATCGCCCGCAATTGATCCTCTGCGCCGTAACGCTGGAACAATGGCACTGGGTCTGAATAGGCTTTTATCCGGCGCGCATGGCTGGGCATCAGCATTTTCATGAAGCTCTTGGCGGATTTATAACCCTCTTCGCCCTCGACGATAACTTCTTCAATCTCGCGATTGTAGATATCACGGATCGCGCGTTTAATCAGATCACTGTCCGAATGCACCAAGGCTGGCGCCGTTGAAGAAAGCGTCTTTTGACGGATTTCGTCCCACAGGCGCGCAAGGTAATCAAAGTCGCGCTTAATCTCTGTCTTGGTGCGCGTAATCCCAGCGGTCCGCACAATCAGGCCCATGGTTTTGGGCAGCGACAGATCGGATACGACTTGCTTTAAGCGCTTGCGATCGGTTGATGAATTGATCTTGCGACTGATCCCGCCCCCGTGTGAGGAATTCGGCATCAGAACCGTGTAACGGCCTGCAAGGCTGAGATAAGAGGTGAGGGCAGCGCCCTTATTTCCGCGCTCTTCCTTTACAACTTGGACGAGCAACACCTGACGGCGGTGGATAACATCTTGAATTTTGTAGCGGCGACGCAGCGCCATACGCTTGGCGCGAACCTCGTCCACTTGCTTAGAACGGCTGCCACCCTTTTTGCCGCCATCTTTTCCGCCCTGACGGCGGCGACCGCGTCCACGACCACGGCCGCGGCTCTTCCTATCATTATCCGATGAACCTTCTTCAGAATTGCCTTCATCATCTGAACCATCGTCGTCATCATCGTCGCCTTCGACGGTGCCTTCTTCGATGGTGGCAACCTTGTCCTTTTCCGATGTGTCGATTTCTTCGACTCCATCTTCTGCGAGGTCTTCAGCGAGGCTTTCAGCAGATTCGTCATCCGCGTCATATTCATCGCCGGGCGTGTTGCCGTCTTCCTCGTCCTCATTGCGGAGGCGGGCCTCTTCTTCGGCCGCCTCTGCTTCTTCGGCGAGCAGACGTTCGCGGTCATCCTGAGGGATCTGGTAATAGTCTGGGTGGATTTCGCTAAAGGCGAGGAAACCGTGGCGGTTGCCGCCAAAGTCCACAAATGCTGCCTGCAAAGAGGGTTCGACCCTCGTCACTTTCGCTAGGTAAATATTGCCTTTGATCTGCTTGTGATCTGCAGATTCGAAATCGAATTCTTCAATTCGGTTGCCTTTTACGACCGCTACCCGGGTTTCTTCCAGGTGGCGCGCGTCGATTAGCATGCGCGTTGCCATTTATATGTCTCCGAACGCCGCCGGAAAGGGATAAGCCCCATTGTGACAGTCCCAAATATGAGCGGCGTTGATTTGTGTGATTACCGAAAGCTGCGAAAAATGCAGGACGTTCGGTGTTTAAGGTTCGGCCCGTAGCGAATGTGCCGCGAGGCGAAATGTCTGTGTCTGCTGTGGCAAAATCGTGCTGCGGAATAATCCTATCCAGCACTGCCTTAACCGCATTCGCCGCCCCATTCGAAATTGCGCGCGCCTCTGAACTGTCTGGGCGCTGCTGGAGGGTTTGCGGAAAGGAAAATCGTGTCACTGCATCAACCTGTTGTCGGGATTCGCGCAGTCTAAAATGCCTTGCGAACCAAGGAAATTGCCAACCGATCATGCGCCGAACGCGCCCAATCGTTGTAAATTTCTCTTGAGAATGGTGTTAGCAGTGTGGGTTTCACCCTGCAACCATGTTGCGTTTGTTAGTCGCAACATTCTAACGCATGGTAACGATGGCGTTATCTAAACATCTTTTTTGGATTTTTTTGGTCTTTGCTGTGCTGCCCTTGGCGGTGTTGGCGGGCTATGCCGCTACTGGCCAGAAGCTGGCTGTTCCCACCATGGGGCGCGGTTACGTGGTGCAGCTCACACTGCCTGAATTGGAAGAGCAAGTGGTTCTGCCCGATGTCTTTGGACCGCAAGATGCTTCGCGGCCATTGGTGGTTATCGATGCAGGGCATGGCGGGCGTGATCCAGGCGCAAGCGGGACCGGCGTTAAGGAAAAGGATGTTGTCCTAGGCTTAGCCAAAGCTTTGCGTGATGAATTGCTCAGGCAAGGCGGTATCCGTGTGGCATTAACGCGGGAAGATGATCGCTTACTTGTGTTGGCTGAGCGCCCAGAGATTGCCCGGCGACTGGGTGCGGACCTTTTTCTGTCCATTCATGCCGATAGCGCTGGCGAGATAAGTTCGGTTAGCGGGGCAAGTATTTACACATTGTCGAACGAAGCATCCAGCGATGCCGCCGCGCGTTTTGCTGCGCGCGAAAATGATGCCGACCGATTAAACGGGGTCTCGGTTGAAGGGCAAAGCGAAGCGGTGAGCGATATTTTGGTGGAATTGTCACAGCGCCGCAGCCAAGAGGATTCGGCGGGCTTTTCTTCCCTCATTATCCGCGAGGCGGGCGGGAAATTGCGCTTTCATCCGCAGGCCCAAAGGTCGGCTGAATTGGCGGTGCTGCGAGCACCAGATATTCCTTCTGTATTATTTGAAAGCGGTTTCATCACGAACCCAGAGGATGCCAGGCGGCTGACCTCGGAAGAAGGCAAGGCGCAATTCGCGAGCGTGATGGCGCGTGCGATTCAGGTGTATTTTGCCCGAATTTCCGACGAATAGAGCACAAAGCATGTAGCGCGGGGAGAATTTGCCGTGCTATAGACCGTGATAATTATGGAAGAACAATCGAGCATATCGGGTCTGCGTTTTAGCCTCCAGCGTCATTCTGGAGAGTTTTTTGAACGCGTCCGCGCTATTTGGCGTGGCAAGAAATTGGTTCGCTGGGCGGTCTATGCCGGTCTGCTGCTAATCATCCTTTGGGCGGTTTTCTGGGTATTTCTTACCCGTGATTTGCCCGATGCAGAAAGCCTGGTCGATTACGAAACGCCGCTGCCCACGGTGGTGCGCGGTATCGATGGTGAGATCGTCCATTCCTATGCCCGAGAGCGCCGGGTTCAGCTGCAATATGCCGATTTTCCAGAGACGATGGTCGAATCGTTTTTGGCCGCTGAGGATAAAACCTTCTTCGATCATGGCGGGGTGGATTTGCCCGGCACGCTGAACGCAGTGTTCGATTATGCGACCAAATTTGGGTCTGGTGAACGCGCTGTTGGCGGCTCCACCATTACACAGCAAGTCGCGAAAAACCTGTTGCTGGGTGATGAGTATTCGGTCACGCGCAAGCTAAAAGAAATGGTGCTAGCCCGCCGGATCGAAGCCGTTTTGTCCAAGGAAGAAATCCTTGAACTTTACCTCAATGAAATTCCGCTGGGTCGCCGCAGCTTTGGCGTGCAGGCCGCTAGCCGCGCATATTTCGACAAAGATGTCGGTGAGCTTGAGCTGCATCAGATGGCGTTTCTTGCTATTCTGCCAAAGGCACCTGAACGCTATGGCCGCGCCGCAAACGAAGAAGCAGCGTTAAACAGGCGATCAATCGTTTTGTCGCAGATGGAAGTGAATGATTTTATTAACGCGTCGGAGCGTGATGCTGCAACCGCGCAACCGCTTGGCCTGGTAACCCAGCGATCGCGCAATACAGAAGTTGATGCAGGCTACTTCCTCGAAGAAGTGCGCCGCGATCTGATCGCGCAATTTGGCGAAACGGCCGAGGATACAGGCAGCAGCGAGAAGGCCGGCAATAGCGTCTATGCTGGCGGGCTTTGGGTGCGCACTTCGCTGGATACTGAAATTCAAGATGCCGCCAGTGCAGCTTTGCGTGAAGGCCTATTCCGCTATCATGGACGGCGCGGTTGGACCGGGCCAATTGCAACCATCAATTTTGACGACGGCCCTTGGGCGCGGCAACTGGGTAGCTCAAACATTGGTGTAAAATATAAGGATTACCGCGTTGGCGTTGTGACCAAGAAATCAGGTGTTACGGCAACGATTGGTTTTAGCAATGGAGACGAGGCGCCGCTCATTGGTTTACCGTCCAAGCTAAAGGCTGGCGATGTTATCGCGGTCAGCCCGTCTGGCAAAAATTTCAAGGTTCGCACTCTGCCAGAGGTGCAGGGCGGATTGGTTGTGCAGAATGCGCAATATGGCCGCATCCTCGCGATGCAGGGCGGGTTTGATTACCGCCTTTCTGATTTTAACCGGGCAACACAGGCTCAACGTCAGCCGGGCTCAACCATCAAGCCGTTTGTTTATGCCACTGGCCTCGACAATGGAATGACCCCGTCGAGCGAAATTCAGAACGGCAAATATTGTTACTACCAGGGGCGCAAATACGGTAAGAAATGTTTCCGTGGCGGACGTGCTGGAACTTTCCCACTGCGATATGGACTTGAGCAATCGCAGAACGTTATGACTGTGCAAATTGCCATGACATCTGGCATGGAGAACGTCGTCAAAACGATCGATAAAATGGGTATTGGTCTCTATGATCCCTATCCTGCTTTTGCATTGGGTGCAGGCGAGACCACAGTTGAGAAAATGGTCGCGGCATATTCTGCTCTGGCCAATCATGGGCGCCTGTCTAAACCATCCGTCATTGATTATGTCCAAGACCGGCGCGGCAAGGTGATTTTCCGTGCAGACAAACGCGAATGCGAGGGTTGCAATATGGCGCAATGGGACGGACAGCCAATGCCGCGTCTTGGGCCTGTTGGTGCCCAAGTCATGGATGCGCGCACAGCCTATCAAACCATGCATATGCTTGAGGGTGTAGTGACCCGCGGCACCGCCAAAAACCTCAATAATTTGGGCCTGCCATTGTTCGGTAAAACCGGCACAACGACCGGACCGAAGGATGTATGGTTTGTTGGCGGGACGCAGGAGCTGGTCGCTGGCGCTTATGTTGGATTTGACCAACCGCGCAATATGGGTGGTTATGCCCAAGGCGGTACTATCGCAGCGCCAATCATCAAATCACTGATCAAGGGATCGCGCGATCGTTGGTCCGATTTGCCCGCCGTTGCGCCAACGGGCGTGCGGATGGTCCGGGTTGATCGGCGCTCGGGCAAGCGTGTGCTATCGGGCAGGGCAAGCAGCGCGGAAAAGGCCAGTGTGATTTGGGAGGCTTTCAAACCCGATACAGAACCACCGCGCGAAACCCGCAAGGATATTATCGCCGCCAAGCGCGAAGAGATATTGGCGCTTGTGCGCAAGGGTAGGGGCGCCGCTGTACGCGCCAAGCCAAAGAAAAAGCCTAAGGTTGAGGAGGCTCCTACACCCGCAGCACCGGCAGAGGCAGGTGCAGACTTCACCGAGGATCAAGGCGGTATTTATTAGGGCGAGCCATCCGTTGTGATCACCGTTCCAATTCCGCCATCCGCTTTACAATTACACGCGGCGCGTTAATCGCAGCCAAGAACTTTATTGAAGGAAATACCATGCGGGCCGAAGGTCAGGCTCATATCGCGCGCATCGAAGCCGCACTCGATTTGGTTCGCCAATCCTTGGGTTGGGAGAGCGCCTTGCGGCGTCTGGACGAGCTGAACGCGCGCGTTCAAGATCCTACGCTCTGGGACAATCCCAAGGAAGCGCAAGCGGTCAGCCGCGAGCAGAAAATGCTCGAAACATCGGTGGGCACGGTCAATGAAATCTCATCCGAAATGTCTGATGCGATGGAATTCATCGAAATGGGCGAGGCGGAGGGCGATGCAGAGATCGTTGATGATGGCCATGCGTCGCTAGCCAAATTGGCCGACCGTGCTGATGCCGACAAAGTGCAAGCGCTTTTATCGGGCGAGGCGGATGCGAACGACACCTACGTTGAAATTCACGCTGGTGCTGGCGGCACGGAAAGCCAAGACTGGGCCGAAATGCTGCAACGCATGTACACTCGCTGGGGCGAGCGGCGCGGCTATAAGGTTGAGATGGTCGACTATCACGCAGGCGAGCAGGCTGGGATCAAATCGGCTACCTTGCTGATGAAGGGCGAGAACGCCTTTGGTTACGCCAAGACGGAAAGCGGCGTTCACCGGCTCGTGCGGATCAGCCCCTATGACAGCGCCGCGAAACGCCACACCAGTTTCTCCAGCGTGTGGGTCTATCCGGTTATCGATGATGATATCGATATTGAGATCAATGAAGGTGACCTCAAGATCGACACCTACCGCGCGTCTGGCTCTGGCGGCCAGCACGTCAACACCACCGACAGCGCCGTGCGGATCACGCATCAGCCCACCGGCATTGTCGTGGCCAGCCAGAACGATCGCAGCCAGCACAAGAACCGTGCAACCGCGATGAACATGCTAAAAGCGCGCATGTTTGAACGCGAAATGGCGGCGCGCGAGGCGGTGGCCTCGGGCGAATATCAGGAAAAGAGCGAGATTGGCTGGGGCCATCAGATCCGTTCTTATGTTCTTCAGCCCTATCAGATGGTCAAAGATCTGCGCACCGGCTACACCTCCAGCTCGCCTGACAAAGTTCTTGACGGAGAGATCGATGAGTTCATCTCAGCGGCTCTTGCCCAGCAAGTTACGGGCGAGACGGTTGAGGTGGAGGACGTAGAATAATGTCATTTCTACTCAAAGGCTTGCGCGGTGGTGCGTTGTTGAGCTTATGCGCGCTTTCTGCTGGAGTTACGGGCTGCAAAATGGCGGATGCACCATCCGACCGCCCCGAAACGGCGCTGGAATTTCCGCTGCCAGACCGTCCCGTCTCCACCGTTACATCGAACCAGTTTTCCAACGAGGATGCACGCGATAGCCGGGGCGAGGCGCAAAAGGTCATGGACCTTGCCGCAATTACAGAAGGCATGACGATTGCCGATATTGGCGCGGGCGAAGGCTATTACACTGTCCGTTTGGCGCAGCGTGTAGGCAATGATGGCCGGGTGCTTGCGCAGGATATTGACCGCGACGCTTTGGAGCGGCTCGGCAGCCGGGTTGAGCGCGAACGACTTGAAAACATTTCGATAAAGCTTGGCGTCGAAGATGATCCGCAATTGCCTTCGGACAGTTTTGACCGCATTTTCTTGGTGCATATGTACCATGAGGTGACGGAGCCTTACGCATTTCTGCATCGGCTGTGGCCCGCATTAACGCAAGGCGGCCAAGTCATCGTCGTCGATACCGATCGCCCAACCGATCAGCACGGCATCCCTCCCTTGCTGCTATCATGCGAATTTGCCGCAGTGGGTTTTCGCCTGATCGAATTTGTCGAAAAGCCCGATATTCGCGGATATTTTGCTCGGTTTGAGCGCGCAAAAACGCGGGCGGAGCCTGCCGATATCAGTGCCTGCAGCAACGGCACGCAATAAATATGTCGCTAATCGCCACATGTCTTGCACAGTTTCCAACCAAAAACCGTTACGCCTTTGGGGCCAATCTGGTCTAGAGAGCGCACAAGTTACAGGCCACGCAGGCTGCAGATTGGTTTGCAGCGGGCCTTAGGAGAGCGTTTCATTGTTTAAGGGATTAAGTCCGATCATCTATGGCGGGCGCGAAGTTTGGCCGTTGATCGAAGGTGGCAAAGGCGTTTCGGCCACCAATCATCTGAGCTCTGGCGCTTGGGCCGCAGCGGGCGGTATCGGCACTGTCAGCGCAGTGAATGCCGACAGCTATAATGACGACGGTAGCCTGGTTGAATACACCTATCCCCAAGACACCCGCAAAGGCCGCCATGATCAGCTGGTCGAATATTCGATCCGCGGCGGGGCAGAACAAGTGAAACGCGCCTATGAAATGTCCAATGGCAAGGGCGCGATCAACATCAATATCCTGTGGGAAATGGGCGGCGCGCAAGCCGTGCTCGAAGGGGTGCTGGAAAACACCAAGGGAATGGTCACCGGCGTAACCTGCGGGGCAGGCATGCCTTATAAATTGGCAGAGATTGCAGCGCGGCACAGCGTCTATTATCTGCCAATCGTATCGTCTGCGCGTGCGTTCCGTGCTTTGTGGAAACGCAGCTATAAGAAAGTGCCAGAATGGCTGGCGGCTGTGGTTTACGAAGACCCTTGGCTGGCGGGCGGTCACAATGGCTTGTCCAACGCAGAAAGCCCGACAGAGCCGCAAGACCCTTATCCGCGCGTCAAGGAATTGCGCGAAACCATGCGCAAGGAAGGCGTTAGCGAAGACGTCGCCATCGTCATGGCAGGCGGCGTTTGGTATTTGCGCGAGTGGAACGATTGGATCGACAATCCTGAGCTTGGCAAAATCGCTTTTCAATTCGGTACGCGGCCTCTGATTACAGAGGAAAGCCCGATCCCGCAGGTCTGGAAAGACATGTTGCGGACGGTGAAGCCAGGCGATGTTTTACTGCATAAATTCTCGCCCACTGGCTTTTATTCCTCGGCTGTCAAAACGCCCTTCCTTTACGAGCTGATGGGCCGCAGTGAACGCCAGATCCCCGTGTTCAAAAAGGGCACAGAAGAGGGCACCGTCCAACTAGGCGACACTGGCAAAGCGCGCAGCATGTGGGTCAAGCCAGAGGATCAAGCAAAGGCTGCTAATTGGATTGCGCAGGGCCACACAGAGGCTCTCAAAACGCCCGATGATACAGCTATCTTCGTTGAGCCATCAGCGCGCGATGTTATCCGCAAGGATCAAAAAGACTGCATGGGTTGTTTGTCGCATTGCGGCTTTTCATCGTGGAAAGACCACGATGATCACACCACGGGCCGCCTTGCTGATCCGCGCAGCTTCTGCATCCAAAAAACTTTGCAGAGCATTTCGCATGACGGAACGCCGGATGAGAACCTCGCCTTTGCTGGGCACTCAGCTTACCGTTTTGCGCAAGATCCGTTCTTCTCGAACAATTTCACCCCATCGGTGAAGCAATTGGTCGACCGGATTTTGACGGGGGATTAATTGCACATCTGGCCTAGTGATTTGTCTGAGCCTGAGGTCGTGGATTTGCTTGCATTGCACCACCGTGAAATGGTGGCGGGCTCGCCGCCGGGAACATGCCATGTGCTCGATTTGTCGGGGCTCAAAGTGCCCGAGGTCACAGTCTATGCTGTTTGGGATGATGCGGCTTTGCTCGCCATTGGCGCACTCAAACATCACGCCAAATTCGCTGAGCTAAAATCGATGCGCGCAGCCCCCGATGCACGGGGCAAGGGCGCGGGCAAAGCTATGCTGACCCATTTGCTGGCTATGGCGAAACATGCAGGTTTTGGCGAGGTGAAATTGGAAACAGGTACAGGCCCGCTGTTCGAGGCCGCTGTTGGCCTCTACCGATCATTCGGGTTTCAAGATTGCGCACCCTTTGCCGGATACACTCCAGGTGATTTCACGCAATTGATGGCGCTGAAGATTTAACTCCAGCGCCGCTCGATCAAACTCGGTTCAATCCAGTTCCCAAGCGCGTTCACCGTGGCTGGTAATGTCGAGGCCTTCTTGCTCCTCATCCTTGCCGCTGCGCATGGGGAACACCATCGAAACCATCAGCGCTAGGATCGCAGAACCAACCGCGCTCCACACGGCAACAAC
>JALZVZ010000289.1 GCA_023299945.1 Altererythrobacter sp.
GCTCAAAGCCGTGAATTGCTCTGGCGAAATCGCGGTTAGAAAGCTGTCCGCAAAAACATCCTCTGGTTTCTGCTCACCTTTGATCAGCGCAACAACATCAGCAGCGCGAGCTTCAAGGACTGCATTTGATGAGGGCGTTTCAGTCGCATCATCCTGCGCTTTAACCAGAGTTGGCCAAAGGATCAGGGCGAGAGCCGGGGCTAAAAATTTAAACATAGTTTAGGCGTATCATTTGACCCAATCGGGTCAAGTTTGAACTAAAGCCGCGCGCCTGCACCCACAGCGACAAAACCAAATTGCAACGCCAATATTGCGATAGTCGCAATGCGCCATCCACTGCCCGCATCACGCATGCCGCGCGCCCATGTCCAAGCGCCAATCATACCCGTGACGGCAGCGGACAGCAGTATGGTCGCCCAAGCGTTCAGATTGGCCAACAGCACAAATATCGCAAACAGCACCACCATTTGCAGCAGAAACGCACCCGCAAACCACGCTATGGGAATAGGGCGGTATTGCGCATCAGGAATATGCCAATCGGGCAGGGCGCTGTCAGGCCGCGAGATACGGCGATCGCCTGCCATGATGTCGTCCTCACGCGGGTTTAGACGCTCCGGTTTGTTTTTATCATCAGGCATCAATCAGATCGCGATCCACCTCACCCGCGCGGTTTTGGATGAAGTTAAACCGGTGTTCTGGATTGCGGCCCATCAGCCGGTCGACCAAGTCTTTCACCGCGGCTCGGTCTTCAAATTCAGCGGGCAAAGTTATGCGGATCATGCTGCGACTTTCGGGCGCCATCGTCGTTTCGCGCAGCTGCCCAGGGTTCATCTCACCAAGGCCTTTAAACCGGCCAACCTCAACCTTTTTACCCTTGAAAACGGTCGCTTCCAGCTCTGCACGATGTGTATCATCGGCTGCATAGCGGCTCTCTTTGCCTGCAGTCAGCTTATACAATGGCGGCTGCGCGAGATAGAGATGACCGCCGCGCACAATCGCTGCCATTTCTTGGAAAAAGAACGTCATCAGCAATGTCGCAATATGCGCTCCATCGACATCCGCATCTGTCATGATGATGATGCGGTCGTAACGCAGGTTTTCTGGGTCGCAATCCTTGCGCATGCCGCAACCCATAGCGAGGGCGAGGTCGGCGATTTCAGTGTTAGCGCGGATCTTATCAGAGCTGGCTGAGGCAACATTAAGGATCTTACCGCGGATCGGAAGGATCGCCTGCGTCTTGCGATTGCGCGCCTGTTTCGCACTCCCGCCGGCCGAATCGCCTTCAACAATAAACAGTTCTGTTTCGCCTTCACCTTCGCCGCTGCAATCAGTCAGCTTGCCAGGCAGGCGCAGTTTTTTGGCATTGGTCGCAGATTTGCGCTTAATCTCGCGTTCTTGTTTGCGGCGAAGACGTTCATCCATCCGCTCCATTACTTCGCCAAGCAGAGCTTTACCGCGCTCCATATTGTCGGATAAGAACAGGTCGAATTGATCGCGCACCGCATTTTCAACCAGGCGCGTGGCATCCGGCGAGGTTAACCTGTCTTTGGTTTGTGACTGGAATTGCGGGTCACGGATAAAGACAGACAGCATCACTTCACCGCCAGTCATCACATCATCCGCCGAGATGTCTTTCGCCTTCTTAGTTTGCGTCAGCTCACCAAATGCGCGCAATCCCTTGGTCAATGCGGCCCGAAGCCCTTGCTCATGCGTTCCTCCATCGGGCGTAGGCACTGTGTTGCAATACCAGCTGGTGGAGCCATCGGAATAGAGCGGCCAAGCCACCGCCCATTCGACACGGCCTTTTGATTGGCCATCATCATCAGCGGGGAATTCCTGCATTCCGGTGAAGGGCTGTGCGGTCACACATTCGCGCGGACCAATTTGTTCCGCCAAATGGTCAGCCAGCCCGCCTGGGAATTTAAATATGGCCTCTGCTGGTACATCGTCGGACGCGAGGCTCTCATCGCATTTCCAGCGGATTTCTACGCCTGCGAACAAATAAGCCTTTGACCGCGCAAGTTTGAACAGACGTGCAGGTTTAAACTGGCGATCACCGAAGATTTCTTCATCAGGTGTAAAAGTCACAGTCGTGCCGCGCCGATTAGGTGCCGCGCCTAATTTCTGGATTGGGCCGAGGGTTTCGCCCTTGCTAAATTCCTGCGCGTAAAGCTGCTTGTCACGCGCAACCTCAACCCGTGTGAGGGAGGATAGCGCATTGACCACGCTGACACCGACGCCGTGAAGGCCGCCTGAGGTGGCGTAGGCCTTGCCCGAAAACTTACCGCCAGAGTGCAACGTAGAGAGGATAACCTCTAGCGTGGATTTCCCAGGAAATTTCGGATGTTCATCAACTGGAATACCCCGGCCATTGTCCGCGACCGAAAGCTTGTTTCCAGGCTCTAGCCGAACCTCAATCCGGCTAGCATGACCGGCGACCGCTTCGTCCATCGCATTGTCGATTACTTCTGCAGCCAAATGATGCAGCGCGCGTTCATCCGTGCCGCCAATATACATGCCGGGCCGGCGCCGAACGGGTTCCAGCCCCTCCAGTACCTCGATAGAGGAGGAATCGTAATCGCCGCTGGATGCGGGCGTGCCTTCAAACAGATCATCAGCCATAGTTTTTAGCTATGCGCGCAAGGGATCAGTGCGACAAGCGCCGCAGTTGAGTTTTCGCCAGACTTAGGCTGACTTCATTGGCGACCGGATTATTTGGAGAAAGTGGCAGGCGCTTGATCGACTGTGGCGAAACTACCATTGCGCACTTCGACCACGGCCAAGGCGCGCTCAATCACGCCATTATTGCGGAAGCGAAACGCGCCATCGACGCCGACAAAGCCCTTTTCCTCGCGCAATTGCTTCGCTGGAAACTGTTTCCCCGTTTTCCAATCGCGGGCGACCCGCAGGGTCAGTAGTACAGAATCATAGCCCAGCGATGAAATACGGAACGGCTTACGGCCAAATCGCTTATCATAAGAATCGCTATAACGCTTAAACCGGCCGTCCGACACAGCCGAGAAAATCGCTCCGCGCATCGCGCTGCTCTGCGTGAGCGAGCCTTCGCCGCCCCAAAGCTCCGTACCGATAACCCGCGTATCGACCGTGCTGCCGGTCTTTATCTCTGCTGCGGCACGGGTAGCAAGCCGGGCTCCATCTGCAATCACAACAGTATCAAAACCGCCGCGCGATTTAAGAAGGGTCGCAGCATTGGCAATATTGGCGTTACCCCGCGCATACCGCTCTGTTGCGGTGAGCTCTCCTCCGTGTTGGCGAAGGGCGCTGGAAAGCGCTTTCATCGAACGATTGCCATATTGACCATTGGGAACAATCGCGCCGAAACGCGAAGCGCCTTGACTGCGGGCATATGCGATCGAGCGGTTGATTGATTGCTCTGGCACATGCCCCATTACAAAGACATTTTTGCCCGCTGCCGTGGAATCGTTTGAAAAGGAGATGATCGGCACATTCGCATTTGCCGCCACCGGTGCAATCGCCGGAATGTTTTGCGCCATCAACGG
>JALZVZ010000290.1 GCA_023299945.1 Altererythrobacter sp.
TCACGCCGCACTTTTGCGATTATCTCTCACCCGGATGCTGGTAAAACCACGCTGACGGAGAAGCTGCTGTTGCAAGGCGGGGCGATCCATTTGGCGGGCGAGGTAAAGGCGCGCGGTGATCAGCGGCGGGCGCGCTCTGACTGGATGAAGATTGAACAGCAGCGCGGTATCTCTGTCACATCCTCGGTCATGACATTTGAACGAAACGGCGTGACGTTCAACCTGCTCGATACGCCGGGCCACGAGGATTTCTCCGAGGACACCTACCGCACACTAACCGCTGTCGACAGCGCGATCATGGTGATTGATGCGGCCAAGGGTATTGAACCGCAAACGCGCAAATTGTTCGAAGTGTGCCGCCTGCGTAGCGTGCCGATCATCACTTTCGTCAACAAAGTGGACCGCGAGGGGCGGCCGATCTTTGAGCTGCTCGATGAAATCGCCGACATGCTGGCGCTGGATGTTTCCCCGCAAATGTTCCCCATCGGAATGGGCGGCGAATTTGAAGGCATACTCGACTTTGCCAGCGGGCAAATCGCGCGGCCGGAAGGGGCTTCGAAAGAGTTCCTTGGCACCTATGATGAGGCGGAAATTCCCGAGCAATTTGCGGAAGATTCGGAACTTGCGCAGATCGGTTATCCCGAGTTTGATTTGGAAGCGTATCGCAATGGCGATCTAACGCCGGTTTATTTCGGATCGGCGCTGAAGAATTTTGGCATTACTGAGCTGATCGAGGCGATTGCAACCCATGCCCCGCCGCCGCGTCCGCAGCCTGCTGGCGATACGCATATTGCGCCGGAGTATGATGAGGTCACCGGCTTTATCTTCAAAGTGCAGGCCAATATGGACCCCAATCACCGCGACCGGATAGCATTTATGCGGCAGGTATCGGGCACGTTTAAGCGCGGCATGAAGCTGACGCCATCAGGGCTGGGCAAGCCGATTGCTGTGCACTCACCCATCCTGTTTTTCGCCCAAGACCGCGAGATTGCCGATACGGCAGAGGCGGGCGATATTATCGGCATTCCCAACCATGGCACTTTGCGTGTGGGCGACACTTTGTCTGAGAAAAACACGGTGCGCTTCACTGGTCTGCCCAATTTTGCGCCAGAGATTTTGCGGCGGGTTCAACTGAAAGATCCGACCAAGACCAAGCAACTCAGAAAAGCGCTCGATGATCTGTCCGAAGAAGGTGTGATCCAAGTGTTCTATCCAGAGCTCGGCGCGCAGCATATCGTCGGCGTTGTCGGCCAGCTTCAGTTGGAAGTGCTGATCTCGCGGCTATCGGCGGAATATAAGGTGGAGGCTGGGCTAGAGGCAGCGCCTTTCGCCACTGCCCGCTGGGTCACTGGGCCCGATGAAGCTATGAACACATTTGAGGGGTTCAACCGCGCTCATCTGGCTAAAGACCGCGACGGCGATCTGGTGTTTTTGGCCAAGAGCCCTTGGGATGTGAACTACCAACAGGAAAACAATGCGGAGCTTAACTTTAGCGCGACCAAAGAACGCTAACGCCACGCTAAGCTTGCAGGCCAGCCCGCATGTCGGCAATGATGGCGGTATGACTATCACCCTTTCCTCTTCGGGCCCCACATCGCAAACTTTCATCTCTCAGCGGCTCAAGCTGCATTACCTCGATTGGGGTAAATATGATGCGAGCGGCAATACCAAGCCGCCGCTGATCATGGTGCATGGCGGGCGCGATCACGCGCGCAATTGGGATTGGACGGCGGAGGTGCTGCGCGATGATTATCACGTAGTGGCAATGGATCACCGCGGCCACGGCGACAGCGATTGGGTGTCGGACGGCAATTATTCGTCGAATGATATGGTCTATGATCTGGCGCAATTGATCCACCAGTTGGACGAGGGGCCAGTGAAGATCATCTCCCACTCCATGGGCGGTAATGTGGCGCTGCGCTACACCGGTACTTTCCCCGATATGGTCACCAAATTGGTTGCGATTGAAGGGCTGGGGCCAAGTCCTGATGTGCGCGCGAAGCAGCGCGAGGTGCCCTATCCAAAGCGTGCAGCGGAGTGGATCGCAAAGAAGCGCAAAGCGTCAGGCCGGATCCCGCGCCGATACCCCTCAATTGAAGAAGCGTTTGCGCGGATGATTGAGGAAAACTCCTACCTCACCGAGGCGCAGGCCCGCCATTTGACCATCCACGGCATCAACCGCAATGAGGATGGCACCTATAGCTGGAAGTTTGATCCGCATCTCAATGTTTGGGGCGTTGAGGATTTGGCCGATGAATTCATGGAGCAAATTTGGGGCGCGATTAGCTGTCCGACATTGCTGCTTTACGGCGCCGATAGTTGGGCGAGCAATCCGGCCAAAGATGGGCGGATCAAGCATTTCAACACCGCCGAGGTGATTGAGTTTGAGAAGGCGGGGCATTGGCTTCATCATGATCAGTTCGATCGGTGGATTGCTACGCTGAAAGACTTCCTTTGATGGGCGCAAGGCCCTCTCAGCGTTTTGAGGGTCAATGCCATTGCGGCAGCGTGCGATTTGCCGTCACGACGGATTTTCCGGAGCTGACGACCTGCGATTGCTCGATATGCAGCCGCAAAAATGCGCTGATGGTGAAAGTGCATGAGAGCGAATTTGAGCTTCTCAACGGTGAGGAATCTTTGACTGAGTATCAATTCCACACCAAGACTGCGCGGCATTTCTTTTGCAAAATTTGCGGAATCTACCCCTTTCACCGCAAGCGCTTGACGCCTGACTATGTTGGAGTGAACGTCTTTTGCTTGGAAGGGTTTGATGCAGCGGGCATTCCTATTCGGGCAACCATTGGCAAGGAGATGGATTAATGGCTGAGTTTTCAAGCGAGCTGACAGATAAGCACATCGCCATGATCGAGGCGCAGCCGATGTTTTTCGTGGCAACCGCGACTATGACGGGGCGGATCAATCTGTCGCCCAAGGGCTATGATGCGTTCCGCGTGCTTAGCCCCAAACGTGTCGCCTATCTCGATCTTGGCGGATCGGGCAATGAAACCCATGCGCATTTGGCCGATGATGGGCGGATCACCATCATGTTCAACAATTTCCAGCAGCCGGCCAATATCTTGCGCATTTACGGACGCGGCGTGCCTGTGTTGCCGCAGGATGATGGGTGGGAGAAATTGGCGAGCCATTTCACTCTGCTGCCCGGCACGCGGCAAATTTTCGTGATCAATGTTGAAAGTGTGCAGACCAGCTGCGGCTGGGGCGTGCCGAAAATGACTATGGAAGGCGAGCGGGACACGCTGAAGAAGGCGCACCGCCAGTCCAATCCTGAGGAATGGGCGGCGAAAATGTCCACGCGGATCGCGAGTATTGATGGACTGCCGACCCGCGCCACCGACCGCTATATTGCTGGCGATGAGTGATTGCGCTCAACTGTGTGATTAAAATTTAAGCACCCGCCTATTTATTGTGCAGACTTAAGTGGTGGCCCCAATGCTATTCCTAGGAAAAGTGTTTAGAATCAATTAACCTCAAGAATTGGCACGCACCTTGCTGAATGTACCAAGCCGGAAACGGGTCCGGTATGTAGCAGGGGGCACAGATGAAGTTCATCATCGCCATTATTAAGCCGTTTAAATTGGATGACGTCCGCGAGGCACTGGGCGGCATTGGTGTCGCAGGTATGACCGTGTCGGAGGTCAAAGGATTTGGCCGTCAAAAGGGTCAGACCGAAATTTATCGCGGCGCAGAATATTCCACCAACATGCTTCCCAAGGTGAAGCTTGAAATTGCCGCCAGCGACGAGATCGCGGCGCAAGTGGTGGAAACCATTCAAACCACCGCCAGCACCGATGCAATCGGTGACGGCAAAATTTTCGTACTCGATCTGGCCGACGCCACCCGCATTCGCACCGGCGAAGCGGGCGAGACGGCATTGTGATGTCAGGGGTAAAAGACATGAAACGTACACTCTATTCAATCGGCGCATTGGCCCTAGGCGGCCTTGCCGCCGCACAGCCCGCGCTTGCTGCACCTGCAGCAGAGGCGGCCGCTGCCGTTCCAAAGGCAGGCAATAACGCATGGATGATGACATCCACCGTTCTCGTTCTGCTAATGATTATTCCGGGCCTTACGCTGTTTTATGGCGGGCTTACGCGTTCGAAAAACATGCTGTCGACGATGACGCAAATTGGCGCGACGGCAGCTTTGGCGATGCTCATCTGGGTCATGTGGGGCTTCAGCCTTGCGTTTGGTTCGACGCCGATTGAAGGCTTTTTGGGCCAGTTCATCAGCGGCGGAAGCTACTTCCTTGCCGGGATGAGCGCGGAAAGCACAGCGGCGACATTCACCGATGAAGTGATCAGCGAATATGTCTTCGTCAGCTTCCAAATGACCTTTGCGGCAATCACCGCTGCGCTGATCCTCGGCGCGACAGCGGAACGCATGAAGTTCAATGCTGTTATGATGTTCGTGCCGATCTGGCTGACCATCGTCTATTTCCCGATCGCTCACATGGTGTGGGCCGGTGACGGACTGCTGTTTGAAGCAGGCGCGCTCGATTTTGCTGGCGGTACTGTGGTGCATATCAACGCTGGTGTGTCGGGCCTCGTGCTTGCCTATTTGCTGGGCAAACGTCGCGGCTACCCAGCTGAACCAATGCCTCCGCATAGCCTGACCATGACTATGGTTGGCACAGGCCTTTTGTGGGTTGGTTGGTTCGGCTTTAACGCTGGCTCTGCTTTAGAAGCAGACGGTTTTGCTGGCCTTGCCATGATCAACACCTTCGTTGCGACAGCGGCTGGCGCGCTCACCTGGATGGTGATCGAACGAGCGGTTGGCCATAAGGGTAGCGCATTGGGCTTCTGTTCAGGCGTGATCGCTGGCCTCGTTGCGGTAACCCCTGCAGCTGGCAATAGCGGACCGTTTGGCGCGATTTTGCTCGGCATTGCCTCAGCCATCGTTTGCTATTTCTTTGTAGCCAAGGTCAAAGCCAAGTTCGGCTATGACGACAGTCTGGACGCCTTTGGCATCCACGGCGTTGGCGGCATCGTTGGCGCGATTGGTACCGGCCTTGTTTACCAGCCTTGGATTGGCGGCCCTGGCGACGGTTCTACCGCTATGATGACACAGCTTTGGATACAAACCGAAGGCGTGCTTGTCACGATTGCATGGGCCGGTGTCGGTACCTTCATCGCTGCCATGATCGTCAAAGCGCTAATCGGCCTGCGGGTTGATGAAGAGACCGAAGTCGATGGCTTGGACATCTCCGAACACGGAGAGCGCGCCTATAATTAATCAGGAAGCATCGCGTGAAAAGTGGGCAACGGTTTCACTTTCCGCGATGCGACCAATTGAGATTACCAGTTTGGTGGGGGAGAGGACTTTTCCTCTCCCACCTCTTCCCCGCCAACCCATGTTCCTCCTGCGAACAATCAAACTTTGATGGGCCCGGGCGCAATGCTCGGGCCCCTTTTTTGCGGGAGAGGTTAGTTTGAGCCTGGGCTTACAATGAGCCGGTATCCTGCATCATATTCGCTAAGTTGGGCAATATCGCGATAGCGTTGATCCCATGCTCCGCTTTCCAAATCTGATTGCAAATTAGCAAGCCCAGATTCAAGATCATCTAGTGCCCAAAAAGATGAAATGGCAGGACGAATTCTTGGATCGCAATATGCCTTAGGCCTGCGCCAGTAGGCATACAAAAAGCCGTCTATGCAATCATGAGGGATTGGAATTGGGGTGATGGCAACTGGGCCAAGCCACTCTTCATAATCTGACATCACAGGCATTTGCTTG
>JALZVZ010000291.1 GCA_023299945.1 Altererythrobacter sp.
CATTCCCGCCGCCAGCACAATACCCAAACGCCGCGCATTATCACGGGTAAACATGGACGCACCAATCATCACCGCCAGGCCCAAAGCCTGCCAAATCACATGCGCTTTGAGGAAATAGAAATCGCTCAATTGCACTTCTGCGGTCGATAGGCGCGCGGCCGTTGCAGGCGATGCCGCGGCCACGGCTGCTGTCCCCATCGCCATCAACAGACCGATGAGCAACAGCAAAACCTTGTCGATCTCGCGCCACCAAATCCGCAACTCATCATGCCATTCTCGGCGCAATTGCGGATGGAAGCTACCGATTTCACTGGGCAGATTGGGGCGGAAAGGTTTCACGTTGCTCATGCAGCCTTCCCTTTATCCTTACCCTGTTCGATCAGCGCTTCGACCAGCTGGCGAAAATGCTCACCGCGTTTTTCAAAGTCGCGAAATTGATCAAAGCTGGCGCAGGCTGGTGACAGCAGAATGACATCACCGCTTTGCGCTTTAGCCTTTGCCTGAGCGATGGCATCTTGCATTAGCTCGGCTCGGATAACGGGCACGCTGGGCTCCAGCATTTCAGCAAAGCGCGGCCCCGCCTCACCAATTGTGTAAGCGCACGCAATATTGGCAAGGTGGTCGGCGCATTCGCCCAGACCATCTTCCTTTGCGAGGCCGCCAACAATCCAATGCACGCGCGGGCTTCCGCTGTGGATCGCAGGGTCTGGCGGGAATGCAGCGAGCGCAGGCGCGGTCGAGGCTTGATTGGTCGCCTTGCTATCATTCACATAGAGCACGCCTGCGTGGGTCGCGGTGCGCTCCATCCGGTGGGGAAGACCATTGAAGGTTTCTAAGCCAGCAGCGATGAGCCCGTCTTCCAACCCAATCGCCTGACACACCATAATGGCTGCCAATGCATTTTCCCAATTGTGAGGGCCTTGCAAAGACGGCCACCTAGAATGAGCTGTCAGCGAGTTTTCAGGCCAATCGTCATAATCAAATGGATTGTCAGGATTGACGTTTGGCATGCACAGGAGTTGCCGATATTTCTTTTCTTGCCAGCGATCATAAAATGGCTTGCTGTCGCGCCAAATATGTTCGCCAAAAATTGAGGGCTTTTCAAGCGATTGCATTTCAAACAGCCGCTCTTTAGACGCCGCATAGGCTTCGAAACCATTATAGCGATCCAAATGATCGGGCGTGATATTCAGCAACACCGCCGCATCGCAATCGAGGCTTTGTGTAAGATCAATCTGATAGCTCGACAATTCGAGCACATAAACGCCAACGCCATTGGCATTTGGTTGAAGCGGCACCTGCGACATAATTGGCAGGCCGATGTTTCCGCCCATCAGGCTGGGCACACCCGCCTCTGCCAAAATATGATGCACCAAAGCTGTGGTCGTCGACTTGCCATTCGTGCCGGTAATGCCAACCACCTTATGCGGCGGCAGATCAGCGCGGGCCAGTGCAAACAGCTCAATATCGCCAATCACTGGCACGCCATATTTTGCGGCATGGCCGACAATGGGGTGGGTGTTAAGCGGAACGCCGGGTGAGACCACAAGGCCATCAAAACCGGTCAAATCCATCTCTAACGGATCGGCCAATTCGCAGCGCCCCGCAAACGGATCACGCGCCACATCCTGCCTGTCCCAAGCGGTGACATGCGCGCCGCTTGCCAGCAGCGCCTCGACACTTGCCGCGCCGCTGCGCGCGAGCCCTAAAACCGCGTATTTCTTGTCCGCGAAGGCGCGCGAGGTAATCATCTCAGCTTGAGCGTCGCCAATCCGGCCATCGCCAGCACGATCGAGATAATCCAGAAACGGATCACGACCTTGCTCTCGCTCCAGCCAAGCTGCTCAAAATGGTGATGAATAGGTGCCATACGAAACACGCGCTTGCCCGTCCGCTTGAACCAGAAAACTTGGATAATAACACTGGCAGTTTCCGCCACAAACAAGCCGCCCACAATCAGCAGCACAATCTCGTGATGGCTGGCCACGGCCACCGCGCCCAATGCCCCGCCCAAGGCAAGGCTGCCCGTATCGCCCATAAAGACGGCGGCAGGCGGCGCGTTGAACCATAGGAATGCGAGACCTGCCCCCATAATCGCCGCGCAGAAAATCGCGAGCTCACCCGCTCCTTCCACATAAGGAATGCCGAGATATTCGGAATAATCCGTGCGCCCAACCAGATAGGCAATCAGGGCGAAAGTTCCCGCCGCGATAATCACCGGCATAATCGCCAGCCCATCGAGACCATCGGTTAAGTTTACCGCATTGCCAAAGCCAACGATAACCGTGGCGGCAAACAAATAATAAAACGGACCCAATGGGATCGACAGCTCGCTCGTGAACGGTACGTAAAGATTGGTGTTGATCTGGCTGACGATCAGATATGACGCCACGCCCGCCACCGCAAATTCAAGCAATAATCGTACTTTTGCAGAGACGCCCTTGTGACTACCCTTGGAAACTTTGTCATAATCATCGAGGAAACCGATCACGCCAAAGCCCGCTGTCACCGCGATACACGCCCAGATAAATGGGCTGCGCAAATCCATCCAAAGCAGGAGGGATAGCAGCAGCGATATCAGGATCATCAATCCGCCCATTGTCGGCGTGCCAACCTTGGCCTGGTGCGTTTGCGGACCATCTTCGCGGATCGGCTGCCCCTTGCCTTGGCGCACGCGCAGCAAATTGATAAAGCGCGGCCCAATAATCAGGCCGATTACAAGCGCAGTCATCAATGTCGCGCCGGCACGAAAGGTCTGATAGCGGACGAGGTTGAAAATCCCCTCAAACCCCAGCCATTCAGCAATCAAATAGAGCATTTAGCCATCCTGGCTCGTGAAGTGTTCAACCAATCTGCCAAGTCCCACCGAATTGGATCCTTTTACGAGGATAACATCACCGCTTGTGACACCAAACTCTTCCAAAGCCGCAATAGCCTTCGCAGGACTATCGCAATGGGCGAAGCTGGGCGGTATGCCAAGCGAGGTTGCGCCCCCTTTCCCCAATTCGCTTGCAAGGCCGGACATTTCATCACCGACAAGGATCGCATGATCGACCTGCGCTGCATCAATGCGGTCAGCGAGTTGCAGATGAAACTTATCTGAAAAGTCACCCAATTCGCCCATTGCACCCAAAACCGCGATCCGGCGCGTCGCAGGCGTTTGACCCAATTGCTGCAAAGTCGCGCGCATACTGGCGGGGTTCGCATTATAGCTTTCATCTACCAAGAGCGCTTTCCCGCCGGGCGCATCTATTTGAAAACGCGCACCGCGCCCTTTCAATCCGCCCATTTCTGCCAAGGCAAGACCAGCAGCGCCTAGATCACCGCCCGCCGCTTGCACGGCAGCCATCACAGCAAGGGAATTGGCAACCCAATGCTCGCCCGGCTCAGCCACGACATAACAAAGACGCGTATCGCCAAGATCAGCGGTCACCAATGATCCACCGCTGGCAGTGGGAATTGCATCGAGCAAGCGCACATCGGCACCCTCAGCTGCGCCAAAGGTGACAACTTTTGCACCTACCACCTTCGCTGCTTCAGCCAATCGTGCGCAATATTCGCTGTCGGCAGGAATGATGGCGGTGCCGCCATCCTCTAGCCCGCCGAAAATTTCAGCCTTTGCATCGGCGATAGCTTCCATCGAACCCAAATGCTCAATGTGAACTGGTGCGATTGTCGTAATCACGGCGATATTGGGGCGGACGTGCTGCGTGAGAACATCAATCTCGCCCGCATGGTTCATGCCCATTTCGTATACGCCATAGGTCGCGCGAGCCGGTGTGCGCGCCAATGAAAGCGGGACACCAACATGATTGTTATAGCTACGCACACTGCGATGCGCCATTCCGCGACCCGTGCGGTCGAGACTGGCGAAAATCGCTTCTTTTACGCCGGTTTTGCCGACAGAGCCCGTTACGCCAATACGCACAGCATCGCTGCGCTCACGCGCACTATGCGCCAAGGCATGCATAGCCGCGGTTGTGTCTTCGACCAGCACATGCGGATAGTCGACTTCGCGGTCAGTAATCGCTGCCACTGCGCCCAATTCAAACGCTTTGGCAATGAATTTATGGCCGTCCATGGCCTCGCCCTTAAGCGCGACGAACACATCGCCAGGCTGCACATCGCGCGAGTCCATTTCAACGCCGGAGGCCTGAAACGCTTGGCTTGCCTTGCCGCCGGTAGCGGCCTCAATTTCGGCGCTATCCCACAGAGCGATGGGCAAAGCATCACGCACATCAAGGGGCCATTCTTTGAGGAATGCAGGTCTATTCATCAGTTCGTCTCCTGCGGCGCTGCGCATTCGCG
>JALZVZ010000292.1 GCA_023299945.1 Altererythrobacter sp.
ACGCAGGCTCAGGCTCAGGCTCAGGCTCAGGCTCAGGCTCGGGCTCGGGCTCGGGCGGAGGCGGCGGTGCTGGCTCAGGCGGCGGGACAGCACGCTCTGGCGCAGCAGCCTTCGTCTCAAGCTCTGGTCCATCTTGGAACCAATTGTGCTTACATTTCGCACAACGGACAGTCCGCCCCTCAGGGCCGATCGCCTCATCGGGGACCACATAGCGCGTATGGCAATCAGGGCAGGCAATAATCATGCAACTTCAGCCACTAGGCGCTTGGCCTGCTTTCGAGCAAGGCCGCAGTGCGTGTGAGGCCTCGTAAATGGCGCTTTTTCCACATGCATGCCCCATAAACCGCTTTTGCGAACCCTTTACTAGCTTTTGCGCGCTGACCTGATTAGTTACAGCCCCGCAATGAGCGACGCAGGCCAAACCCCCGATACAATCGTAAGCTTCGACAATGTCGGGCTGCGCTATGGCACGGATACAGAGGTTCTGCGCGACCTGTCGTTTACTTTGTTTCCCGGCAGCTTTTACTTCCTCACAGGGGCCAGCGGCGCGGGCAAAACATCCTTGCTCAAACTGCTATACCTCGCGCAGCGGCCATCGCGCGGCGTAGTGAAGATGTTTGGGCGCGATATGATCACGACGCCGCGCAGCGATTTGCCCGCCTTTCGCCGCCGTATCGGCGTGGTGTTTCAAGACTTTCGCCTCGTCGAGCATATGAATGCATTCGATAATGTTGCCTTGCCCTTGCGAGTCGCTGGCGTTCGCGAGGCGGATTTGAAGCAACCCGTGACAGAAATGCTCTCATGGGTTGGCCTCGCGCACCGCGTCGAGGCTTTCCCCACAACCTTATCCGGCGGCGAGCAGCAGCGCGTTGCGATTGCGCGCGCGGTCATTGGCCGGCCCGATATATTGGTGGCGGATGAGCCAACCGGTAACGTTGACCCTGAAATGGCGCTGAAATTGATGCGGATGTTTGAGGCGCTGAACCGACTGGGCACAACGGTAGTCGTCGCCACCCACGATGTACATTTGTTGAAGAAAGTGCCGGAATCGCTGATTATGCGGCTGGATAAGGGCAAATTGTCTGATCCAACTGGCGCGCTGAAATATCCGCCCAGAAGCGAGAAACGCAGCGAAAAACGCAGTGAGACAAGTAGCGACACAAGTAGCGAAAGGCGCAGCGAAGTACGCAGCGAACAGCCTGCACCCAAACCGCGCGCAAAAGCTGCAGCTCCATCTGATGAGGGCGATGATGGCCCGATTGATTTGGGGCCCGGTTTCAAACCGCGCAAACCCTTTGGGAGGGGCCCGCAATGAGCCGTTCTCCTTTTGGCGGGCAAAAGCTTGCGCAAGACCTGTCACAATTTTCTGGCAAGCGCGCCGCCAGCCTGATCCCCAATGCGCGCATTTCCGGCCCCATCCCTTGGGTAATCGCAATCATGATCGCGCTGACGATTATGGCCGCAGCCGGCGCAATGGCGCTTAACAATCTGGCCTCTAAGGCCAGCGCGGATTTGTCCGGCGCGGTTACCGTGCAAGTGGTCGAGGCCGATCTGGATGCGCGGCAGCAAAAGGCGCAGGCCGCCGTCGCCATGCTAGAGCGCGATGATCTGGTCGCTGCTGTGCGCCAAGTGCCGCAAGAAGAATTGAACGCTCTGCTCGAACCATGGCTGGGATCAAGCGCCGGCTCCGGCGATGTGGGCGAGGCCGTGCCGATCCCTGCGCTGATTGATGTGGAGCTTAAAGAGGCTGCAACCCCTGAACAAATCACCCGCCTCCAGGCCATGCTGGACGCCGATATTGAGGGCCTGCGCGTCGATGCGCAATCGAGCTGGCTGCAGCCTGTTTATTCCGCCCTCACCTCGCTACAATATTTGGCGCTGGTGCTGATTGTCTTGCTGGCGATCACCAGTGCAGCGGCCGTTTGGCTCGCCGCTCGCAGTGCCTTTTCTGCCCATTCTGAAACCATCGAAGTCGTCCATCATTTGGGCGGCGCGGATGAGCAAATCGCGCGCATATTCCAGCGCACAGTTGCCAAGGATGCCGCGATGGGCGGCGGCATTGGCTTGCTCATGGGCGTCACAGGAATATTGTTGGTCGGCAATCAATTTGCAGCGCTCGACAGCGGGATGGTCGATGGCGGCGGATTGTCATGGCTCAGCTGGATTGTGATCCTTTGCATACCGCTCATGGGTATCGCTTTGGCGGTGCTGACCGCACGCTCCACCGTCTTGCGCGCATTAAAGCGATTGCTCTGACGATGCGGCGCTTGGTGGCAATGTTATTTCTAATCTGGGTTGGCGGCTTCATCTGGTTCACAGTGAGCTTGCCGGGCCCTGGGCCGAGTACTGTGACGCAGGTCGTTGCTGTGCCAACCGGCGGCACGGGACGCATTGCAGCAGGGCTGGATGTGCTCAATAAGGAACTGGCGCCGATTATGCTGGTCAGCGGCGTGGATAGAGATGTCAAACCGGCGGAATTTGCAGCGGAATTTGGCGTGTCGGAGCTGCGTATGGAATGCTGCATCACGCTGGGCTTTTTGGCGATCGACACCCATTCCAATGCGACAGAAATCGCTGCTTGGGCGAAGGACCGCAAGATCAAATCCCTGCGCCTTGTCACCACCGATTGGCATATGAAACGCGCCGCCGGAGAGCTGGAACGCGTGCTTCCAGACGATGTCACCGTGATCCGCGACGCCGTGCCATCAGAGCCCGGCATACCGATCCTATTGCTTGAATATCACAAGCTTCTGGCGAGCAAGCTTGCCGGTCTTTTGCCAAGTTGACGGCGGAACGCATATGAATTTTCTCCGCAGCATCGTCTTTTATTTCGCCTTTTACGCGGTCAGTGCGGTGCTGGTTATTGGCGCGTTTTGCTCGCTGCCATTTAGCCATAAGTCGATGCATGCCTTTGTGCGCGGCTGGACCAATTGGCACCGCTGGTGCGTCACCCATATCTTGCGCATTACGGTGCGGATTGAGGGAGAATTGGCACAGGGGCCGGTGCTATATGTGATCAAGCATGAGAGTTTTTTTGAAGCCATCGATGCGCCCACATTGCTGCCCCTGCCCGCAGTTTTTGCTAAGCGAGAGCTGTTCGACATTCCGTTTTGGGGCAAGGCTGCGCTGAAATACGGCCTGATCCCGGTGGCGCGCGATGGCGGGGCCAGCGCCTTGCGCAGCATGTTGGCAGAAGCAAAGGGCAAGGTGGATGATGGCCGTCCGCTGGTAATCCTGCCAGAGGGAACGCGGGTGCCCCACGGTGAGAACCCGCCAATGCGCGCTGGTTTTGCGGGCATGTACAAGCTTCTCAAATTGCCGGTTGTGCCGATCGCAGTGAACAGCGGACCGCTGTATCAGCGCCGGATCAAGCGCAAGGGCGTGATCACCTATAAGATTGGCGAAATGGTTCCGCCCGGCCTGCCCCGCGCAGAGGCAGAGGCCCGCGTGCATGCCGCCATCAATGCGTTGAATTAATGATCCCGCCCAAAATCGGGCGCGGCATCATCTTGACCCTGCTCAATAATAGAGCGCCGGATTTTCCGCGTGCGTTCGAACAATTCTTCCAAAGTTTCCCCGTCACCTGACCGGATCGCACGCTGCATCGCAGTCAAATCCTCGGTGAACCGCCCCAGCATTTCCAGCACCGCGCCTTTGTTTTGCAAAAATACATCGCGCCACATAACCGGATCAGAGGCGGCAATGCGGGTGAAGTCGCGAAAGCCGCCAGCGGAATATTTGATCACTTCGCTGCGGGTGACATCTTCCAAATCGGACGCAGTGCCCACGATCGTGTAGGCGATGAGATGCGGGATATGGCTGGTTACGGCCAGCACCAAATCGTGATGCGCAGCCTCCATAATTTCGGTCTTTGCGCCCAGCCCCTGCCAGAAGGCGGTTAACGCTGTGACAGCGTCTTCATCTGCGCCCGCAGGCGGCGTCAAAATGCACCAGCGCCCAGTGAACAGCGTGGCAAAGCCCGCATCTGGCCCGCTTTGCTCCGTGCCTGCAACAGGGTGCGCAGGGATAATAATTTGCCCGGGCAATTCTGCCCTCAGATCGTCCAATACGCTTTGTTTGGATGAACCCACATCAGATACAATCGCGCCCTGCTTCAGCAAGCCCTTTAAGCCCCCCGCTGCGTTGCGCATCGCGCCAACCGGCACGCAAAGCACCACCAAATCGGCATCGCGCACCGTTTCGGCAAGTGTCTCGCAAACCGTGCCAACCAGAGCGAGCTCGGCTGCTTTGGCGCGCACATCCGGGGCCGCATCATAACCAGTGGTGGTGATATCCGGCAAATGCTTAGCCGCGGCTAAACCCACTGATCCGCCCAGCAATCCAAGGCCAATGATGGCGACATTTTTGATCATGCTGAACCCTCTACCAAATCGCGCAGCGTCTCAGCAATCACATCCATGTCGTCAGCCTTACCGATAGTAATCCGAAGCGCCTGCGGTAATCCTTGTCCCGGCAAATGCCGAACCGCATAGCCAGCGTTTGCCAAAGCGTTCAGTCCTTCTTGCGCGCTTACCGCGCCCTCAAATAAGACCAGCAGGAAATTCGCTTTGCTTGGCACTGCGCGCAACCCGTGATTGCCCAGTGCCTCAATCGTAGCGGTAAACCGCGCCAATTCAGCGGTATTATGCTCCCGCGCGGCATCGACAAAAGCCTGATCTTCCGCCGCTGCAATCGCCGCAGCCTGTCCCGACACTGTGACATTGAAAGGACCGCGTATCCGGTTGAGCGTATCGACAATATGGACGGCGCCCGTGGCCCAGCCGATCCGTTCACCCGCCAATCCGTAAATCTTGGAGAATGTCCGCGTGACCAGCACATTGTCATGCGCGGCGGCCAGAGCCAGCCCTCCATCATCCTCATCCGCATTTAGATATTCGCCATAAGCCTGATCCACCACCAACAGCACATCAGACGGCAGGCCAGCATGCAGGCGCGCGACCTCGCTGGCGGGTAAATAAGTGCCGGTAGGATTGTTCGGATTGGCGAGGAAAACCACCCGCGTCCGTTCGGTCACCGCGCCCAGCAGTGCATCCACATCGCAGCCGAAATCCTTATCCGCTGCCTCAACCGGAACAGCGCCGCAGCGCCGCGCGGCAATGTCGTAAACGGCAAAGGAATAGCGGCTGAAAAGCACCTCATCACATGCATCGCCATCGCGGCCAGCATAGCCCTGCGCCGCCAAATTCAGCAACTCATCAGAACCGGTCCCGCACACAATGCGCGCTGGATCAATCCCGTGCAGCGTGCCGATCGCGCTGCGCAATTCTTTCGCATCGGGGTCAGGATAAACGGCTGCGCCCGCCACTTTACTGCGCGCTTCCAATGCAGCCGCGCTGCACCCCAAAGGGTTCTCATTAGCGGATAATTTGATCAAAGGCCTGCCATCTGCGCCCGATGATTTGCCGGGAACATAGGCGTGGATCGCAGAGATCCATGGCTTCATTTGAGGGCGCTTTGACATCGAGCACGGCGATAAACACTTTGCGCGCCAAAAAACACCCGCAATTGACACATTCGCCGCTCTCGCCCAATCGGCTGTGACAATTATGGCCAATGCATATGCATCACAGAGCTTTACGCTCCCCGCTCCCTTGAGCCTCGACAATGGCGAGACGCTCGCGTCTGCGCAAATTGCCTATGAAACCTACGGCGAATTAAATGACGAAAAAAGCAATGCGATCCTGATTTGCCACGCGCTCACCGGCGATCAATATGTCGCCAGCGATCATCCCATCACCGGCAAGCCGGGATGGTGGGTGCGCATGGTGGGCCCAGGTAAGCCGATTGATACAGACCGCTTTCACGTCATCAGCGCCAATGTCATCGGATCGTGCATGGGCTCTACTGGCCCGGCAAGCTTGGCTGGTGACGGCAAGCCCTATGCGATGCGTTTTCCCGTTATCACCATTCGCGATATGGTGCGCGGATTGATCGCATTGCTTGACGGGCTTGGGATAGACCAACTTCACACGGTTGTGGGCGGTTCGATGGGCGGGATGCAGGCTTTAAGCTTAGCTGCCAACTTTCCCACCCGGGCGGCTCGCGTTCTAGTGCTCGCCAGCACGGCGCGGCATTCAGCGCAAAACATTGCCTTTCACGAAGTTGGCCGACAAGCCATTATGGCCGACGCCAATTGGCTAGAAGGCGATTACTACGGCGGCGACGTGCCAGCATCAGGGCTATCTGTGGCGCGAATGGCCGCGCATATCACCTATCTTTCCGAAGAAGGCCTAACCGATAAATTCGGGCGCCGCCTGCAAGACCGAGACTCCAAGAGCTTTGGCTTTGACGCCGATTTTCAGGTGGAAAGCTATCTGCGCTATCAAGGCACCGGTTTCACCCAGCGTTTCGATGCCAATTCCTATCTCTATATCACCCGCGCGATGGATTATTTCGATCTGGCGGAGGAGTTTGCACAATCAGGCAATGACACAACCGAAGCGGCCAAGCTCGCTAACGCCTTTGCCGGCCATGCACGCGGCGAAGGGGCACGGTTCTGCCTTGTTAGCTTTGACACAGATTGGCTCTATCCCACCGCTGAAAGCCGCCATATCGTCCACGCTTTGAACGCTGTGGGTGCGCCGGTTAGCTTTGTGGAACTGTCCGCGCCCTATGGCCATGACAGTTTCCTTCTGGATTTGCCCGCGCTTGACCGCGTGGTGGAAGGGTTTTTGAAATGAGCCCCCAAAACACTGGCCCCCTGCGCCCCGACTTGGAAGTTATCGCCAGCCATATTGCCGCCGGAACGCGCGTTTTGGATGTGGGCTGCGGCGATGGGACTTTGCTAGCCGAGCTTCAGCTACGCCACGGGGTCGATGCGCGCGGCATGGAAATCAACGCTGAACGCGTGGAGAAATGCGTCGCGCGCGGATTGTCGGTCATGCAGGGCGATGCCGATCACGATCTGGCGCAATATCCTGATAAATCGTTCGATTATACGATTTTGTCGCAAACCCTGCAGACCGCCGCCCGGCCTGACCGGATGCTGGATGAGCTATTGCGTGTCGGCAGCCGCGCCTTTGTCAGCTTTCCTAATTTTGCGCATTGGTCAACGCGCGCAGCATTAATGTTTGGCGGGCGGATGCCGGTGACAAAGGCATTGCCGGTCAATTGGTATGCCACCCCCAATATCCACCATGTGACGATTGCTGACTTTTGCGAATTACTCCGCGAAAAAGGTGTTGCGGTGGAGAAGCAATGGTTCTTTTCAGGCGGTCAATCAGTGGGCGCAGCCACGGCCAATTGGCGCGCTGAATCGGCGGTATTTCTGCTCAGTAGAGACTTAGGTCGAGACTAACTCTGCCCTGATGTAGAAAGGGCGCGAAATGTTCAAAACACCTCGCGCCCTTCAACGAAAACTCTAACCCTGATCGGTTAGCCTTGACGGTGAATGCCGCACATTTTGTGGCCATCGGGATCGGTGAAGTAGCAGAGGTTCATTGTGCCCATGCTGCCCTGACGGGGACCAGGAGGATCTTCAATTGAAGTGCCGCCATTGGCAACCGCGACATCATGCAATTTCGTGACTTGCTCAAGACTGTCGCAGGCAAGGCCGATGGTGCTACCATTTGAAGGCGTTACCGCATCGCCATTGATGGGCTGACTGATCGAAAAAGTGCTGCCATTATGGACATAAAACAGGCGCGTGTGGCCGGTGTCATTGACATTGACCATAGGCTCACCTGCGCCCAGAACGCCGAGCACTTCATTGTAGAATTTCTTAGAGCGTTCAATATCGCCGCTACCGATCATAATGTGACTAAGCATCTCATTTTCTCCCTTTGATTGGATTGCCCAAATTCCGTAGCATGGGGTTCATCAACGGCGCTATAGGAAACGCATATGATCATTCAAATTCTTGCCCCCTTGCTGATGATGCAGGCCGCACCCAACGCCGCGCCTGCGCCTTACCAACCTGTAAACCTCAACGCTCAAGAACGCGCATCCTTGCGCTGTTCCTTGACCTTTGCGCTGATTTCAGCCCGCCAAGACGAAGGCAATCCAGAGGCGCTGCAATGGCCATTGCTGGAAGATCGTGGCCAAGAGTTTTTCGTGCAAACCATCGCGCGCATTATGCAGAATCACAATTTGGATAATGAACAGGTGGGCAAATTGCTGGGCGAACATATGTCCCAGCTTGCATCGCCAGCTGAGCTGGAGACGATTATGCCAGCCTGTCTCACCTTGCTGGAAACATCCGGCCTTTAAGAGGCGCTTTTCGCGCGTTTGAAGGCCTTAATCTCAGCCCATCTCGGCTTTGGCCTTGTTTGGCCTCACCTGGCCTCACCCCCTCAACGCCCACTTTGTTCAGGTTTAAGTCATTGAAGCTGAACTAAAGTATAGCCAATCAAACATTCTTGAGGGAGACTATCATGCGCAATTTTCCAATTTTGGCCGTGCCAGTTCTGGCAGCGTCGCTCGCTCTGGCCGTTCCAACATCGGCTATGGCGCAAGAGGCTGCTGAAGCGGCTCCGGCGAAACAGTCACTCACCGAATTGTCGCAAAAACTCGCCGATCCTGCATTTCAGGATCAGGCCGCGATCATGGGCGAGGTGATGGTCCGCATGCTGCTCGATATGCCGGTTGGCCCAATGGGCGAGGCCCTCAACAAAGCCACCGATGGCCGCTCACCCGCGATTGATCCTGATGCAACCGTCCGCGACCTTGCACCCGGCGCCGAAGAATTGCCCTCGCAAGTGTCTGAAAATCTTCCCAAAGCGATGAATGCGATGAGTTCCATGGCGCAGGGCATGGACGCTATGCTGCCCGCGCTCAAAGACATGGCAGAACGCATGGGCGCGATGATGAAACAGGCGCAATAAATAGCGCATCGCCCTCGGTATGCACAGGGTCTTAGCACCTGCTTATAGACGGCGGCAGCGCGCTGAGGCATGAGTTTATAAGCCATGTTTCGCCTTTATCACTTCCCCCTTTGCCCGTTTAGCCGCAAGATCCGCTTGCTGATGAGCGAGAAGAATATCGCCTATGAAATGGTGCGCGAAGACCCTTGGACGGCGTCCGATATGTTCTTCAATCTCAACCCCGCTGGCCGCACGCCCGTGGTGGTCGATGCGCAAAACGAGCTGGTGCTGGCCGATAGCCGCGCGATTGCGGAATATTTCGAAGAGACCGTCCAAAAATCGCCTATGATCAATGGCACATCGGTGAGCCGCGCGGAAATTCGTCGCCTGACAGCCCTGTTTGACGAAAATTTCTACAATGACGTGACCGCGCCGCTGCTGATGGAGCGGATGAAAAAACGGCTGGTGCTGCGCCAACCACCTGACAGCCGGATGCTGCGCCAAGCGATGAAAATGGCGCATGGGCACCTCGATTATATGGACTGGCTGATCGATAATCGCCCATGGCTGGCAGGCTCCAGCATGAGCCTGGCTGATCTGGCGGCAGCGTCGCAAATTTCGGTTGCCGATTATCTCGGCGGAATTGATTGGGCAGGGCATGAGCAAACGCACGGCTGGTATTCGGCCTTCAAGAGCCGCCCCAGCTTCCGCCCGCTATTATCCGAACGCATGGACGGAATTCAGCCGCCAGCGCATTATGCGAAGTTGGATGGTTGAGGGTTTTGGTTTAGAGCTTTAGCCGCCCGATATTGGCGCTCAACAATGAGGTGTTTTCATGACCGATGATCCCAAAACCACCAGTGATGCTGAGTGGCTCAAGAAGCTGACTCCAGAACAATATCACGTCCTGCGCGAGGCTGGCACAGAGCGCCCCTTCACCGGGAAATATGACAAGCATTATGACGCAGGTGAATATTTCTGCGCGGGCTGCGGGACACAGCTTTTCACCAGCGAGGCCAAATATAATTCGGGATGCGGCTGGCCTGCTTTCACCAAACCGGCAGACAGCGAAACCGTGGCCGAGCACAGCGACACAACGCATGGCATGGTCCGCACCGAGGTAACATGTGCGAAATGTGACGGACATTTGGGCCATGTTTTCCCCGATGGTCCGCCCGACCAAGGCGGCCTGCGCTATTGCATCAATTCCGCCTCGCTTGACTTTGAAGCCAAGGATTAGCGCCATTCTCCAGACATTTGCCCGCGCATGACACGCGCCGCTACCCCATATCATTCATGCAGCATTACAGTTTTCTGTGTTCAGACAGATGCATAAAGGTGGGCATGCCTGCAGTATTAAGGATATAGCAGTGCGGTGAGTTCAAAACGTGGAACCAAGATGCGCGCCGATGCAGCGGGCAAACGTGGCAGCCGCCGCAAGGCTGCTGCCAATAATGGTGGGCGGGGTTCTGGTGGCAGCTCAGGCGGGGGCTTTGGCAAAAACGGCGGCGGATCTGGTGGCTCAGGCAAAAGCTCCAAACAACCTTCCGCGTTTTGGCGCTGGTTCAAGCGTCTGTTTTTTTGGGGCACGGCGCTGACGCTGATAGGGCTGTTGTTTGTCGCTGTATCGGTGGGCTTTGCCGCCCAATCCATCCCTAATTTCCACGATTTGAAAGCCACGCAAAACGCCCAAACCATCGTTGTGCGCGCGCGCGACGGCAGCGAAATTGTCGAAATCGGTCCCAGCTTTGGGGAATGGCTGAGCCATGATGATATCCCTGAAAATATGACCAATGCCATGATCGCGGTGGAGGATCGCCGCTTTCATTCGCATTTTGGTATTGACCCGATCCGGCTTACCGGCGCGATCATCGAGGGTGTAACCGGCGCCCGCTCACGCCTTGGCGGCACATCAACGATTACGCAGCAATTGGCGCGCAATGTCTTTCTCAACAATAATCGCACGCTCGACCGCAAGGCCCGCGAGGCGGTTTTGGCGATGGCGCTGGAATGGAAGTTTTCGAAGGAGCAAATCCTCGAGCTTTACCTCAATAAGGTCTATTTTGGCGGCGGCGCTTACGGCATCGACAGCGCCAGTCGCAAGTTCTTCAGCCATCCGGCAACCCAGCTAAACGTTGCAGAAGCTTCGATCATCGCTGGCTTGGTCAAGGCCCCCTCGCGCTATTCACCCACCGCCGATGTTGATGCCGCCGTGGGCCGCGCCAAAGTGGTGCTGCGCCTGATGCGCGAGCAAGGTTATATCACGCAGGAGCAAGCCAGTGTGAATGTCGATGCGGTCAAATTGAAGAAAGAGCGCGGGCAAAATTCCGTGCGCTATTTCACCGATTGGGCCCTGCCCCAGCTTGATCTACTGCTGCCCGAAACCTTTGAACCGATTGAAGTGTGGACCACTCTCGACACGGGCATGCAGCGCGCGGCCACCGCCTCGATCCAAGCGAACACGCCGGGCGGCGCACAAGGCGCTTTGGTCAGCATGGACCGCGACGGTGCTATATTGGCGCTGGTCGGCGGCACGGATTATGTTGAGACCAATTTCAACCGCGCCACCCAAGCGATGCGGCAACCTGGCTCCTCGTTCAAATTGTTCGTTTATCTCGCCGCGCTGGAGGCAGGTTACCGGCCAGAGGATAAGGTCACCGATAAGCAGATCACGATCGATGGGTGGACCCCGCGCAATTCCAGCGGGCGCTATTCAGGCGAAATGTCGCTGCGCACCGCTTTCGCCTTTTCGGTCAATACGGTTGCTGCGCAATTGGGATCTGATGTCGGCCTCGGCTCTGTTGCATCGATGGCGCGGCGCCTTGGCGTGACCTCTGCGATCAGCGCCGTTCCCTCGATGACTTTAGGCAGCAATGAAGTGCGCTTGATTGAAATGACCCGTGCTTTTGGCACAGTGTCTGCGCGCGGCAAATCGATTGAGCCATACGGTATCACCAAGGTTGTAACCGCCAGCGGCGAGACAATTTATCAGCATAAGGAAACGCCGCCTAAAGAGGTATTGCCCGATTACGTCGCCGCCGGCATCACTGATTTGCTAGAAACAGCGGTGGAATCAGGGACGGGCAAAGCGGCGCAGATTGGCCGGCCTGTTGCGGGCAAAACCGGCACAACCAGCTCCAATAAGGATGGCTATTTCGTTGGCTTTTCATCTGGCATTACCACCGGCGTTTGGATGGGCCGCGACAACAATAAAAAGGTCTCCGGCTTGCAAGGTGGGCGCGCGCCCGCCCGCGCCTTCGCCGCCTATATGCGCTATGCTGTAAAAGACCGGCCGGTTGAGGAATTCATCACCGATATTGAACGCCCCGAATGGCAGCGAGAGTCCGATCAAGACAGCAATTTTGATGATCCGGACGATTATTATTACATTGATGAGCAAGGCAATTTGATCGAGCCGGGGCAGGCTGGCCGCCGTGATAGTGAATTTGGTCAGGACCCTTCAGAGGAGCCAGCTGCGCCTGCTTTACCTCAGGTCATTCGCCCTAATGCGCCTAGCATTCCAGAAGAAGATCAGGCGGCTGATGATGACTTTTTGGAACAAGCCATAGGCCGGCCCTTGGCACCCGATAATCCGCCAGCGCCTGCTCCTGCCCCGGCACCCGCTCCAAATTAGCGCGCGATATTTCTAGCTGCGGTTTTGGATGCTGGCCGCTGGCATCATTTTCAAAGATGCCCGTCGCGGCTTCACCAAATATGAAAAGGGCGCTGAAGGTTTCCCCTCAGCGCCCCGCTCATTTCTTAGATTTGGTAAGATGCGTCTAGCGCATACGCACCGCAACGTAGCGCGCAGGCTGTCCGCGGCGCTGGATCCGCAGCAGAACAGCCTCGCGGCCTGCGCCCTCGGCATCGGAAATCGCTTTTTCCAGATCACCCAGCCCGCTGACCGCTTTGTAATTGGCCGTGAGAATGATGTCGCCGCGGCGCAAACCTTTGCGCGCCGCATCGGAATTGGGATCAACGCCTGTGACCACAAGGCCCGAAGTATCGGCATCAGCGCCCAATTGGTCGATGATTTGCGAGGTTAGCTCACGCGTTTGCAGTCCCAATTTTTCAGCGACCGGACCATCAGTGTCTTCTGGCGGTGTTTCTTCTTCCGCATCCGGGTCGAACATTTGCTGCTGGCGCAGTTCATCTTCGGTCGGGCGTTTGCCGACAGTCGCATTGACCGTTTTCGGCTTACCATCGCGCAAAAGCTCAATCGGGATTTTCGTGCCCGGTGTGATGTTTGCCACGAGGAAGGACAAAGTCTGATCATTGGTGACCAACTTGCCGTCAATCTTGGTGACGATATCGCCCGGTTTCAGGCCCGCTTTGGCTGCGGCACCATCATCTTGAACGGCTTGAATAATTTCACCGCGATTGCGCGGCAGGCCAAGCGAATCGGCCAGATCATCATCGACCTTATCAATGCCCACACCAAGGAAGCCGCGCTCAATTTCTGCGCCCACTTTCAGCTTATCGACAATCGGAGCGGCGATTTCAGACGGGATAGCAAAGCCAATCCCCACGCTGCCGCCAGATGGCGAGAAGATCGCATTGTTAATGCCGATCACATTGCCCTGCATATCGAACAAAGGTCCGCCCGAATTGCCGCGATTAATGCTGGCATCGGTTTGGATATAGCGGTCATAAGCGCTGCCCGAACCGGTGTTGCGATAAACCGCTGACACAATACCCGAGGTTACCGTGCCGCCGAGGCCGAACGGATTACCGATCGCCATCACCCAATCACCCGGGCGTGCGCCCGCCGAATCGCCGAATTTGACAAAGGGGAAAGTCTTGTCGCTCTTAATCTTGAGGACCGCCAAATCAGAGGCCGCATCCGCGCCGATCAATTCCGCCTCATACTCATTACCGTCAGGCATGGTGACGGTAATTTCTTCTAAAGTGGAGCGATTGCCGGGAGGCGAAACGACGTGATTATTGGTCACGACAAAGCCATCGGCTGAGATGATAAAGCCAGAACCCAGCGATTGCGCCTCGCGCGTTTGCGGGGTGCTATTGCCAGAGCCACCGCGGCGGCGATTTTGGAACAAATTGCCGAACGGCGTGCCCGCAAACGGGTTGCCCTGCACTTCAACCCGCTGTCGAGTGGCGATATTCACCACCGCTGGCTGCAATTGGGCGGTAAGGTCCGCGAAGCTTTCCGGCGCGCCGGCTCGCGGCACGACAGAACGCATTTCGCTGCTGTCATTTTGGGCGGTTTGGGCCCCGGCTGGATAGCCTGTGACCAAAGATACTGTGGCACCGCCGAGCAGCAATGCTGTGCTCAATCCATAAACGTAACGCACTGGCTTCACGTCCTCTCATTCCTTCTAAACTTACTACATAGCGCTCAAAATACGCCCGCGTCTTTAAAATACGCATCCAATTTGAGGCTAAATGCACTTAACCGCAATTGAACAAAGTGGCCAAACAGTCGTTTTGTCGTGCCCGTGAACGGCCTCTCTATGCTATTCGTCGGTTTGCCTCGGATTGTTACCCTTAGCTTATCGTCCGCCTCGGAATTGGCGCAGATAATCATTGTCTTCTGACAGGATCATGCTGGTTTCGCCCTTATCCTTGCCCTTGGCAAAGGTCGCATCATAGCTTTCCATTGCGCGGTAGAAATCATAAAATTCAGGGTCTTTGCCAAAGCTATTGGCGAAAATCCGCGCCGCTTCTGCATCCGCATCCGCACGAATGATCCGGGCGTTGCGATTGCCCTGCGCACGAATGGTCAGCGCCTCACGCTCACGGTCGGTGCGCATGCGGTTGTAGGCCGAGGCGAGCGGTGTGCCCTCTGGCAAATCGGTGCGTTTGACCCGCACATCAAGCACTTGCGCGCCATATTGCCGCGCTTCCTTATCAAGGTTGGCGGTAATCGACTTCATCGCATTGCCGCGTTCAGCTGTCAGCATGGCTTGGAATGTCCGGCGGCCCAATTCCTGGCGCAGAACCGAGTTCAAAATCGGCTCTAGCTGATCACTCACACCTTGAGTGCTGCCTGCATTTTCGACCATTTTGACGGGATCAATAATGCGGAAACGGGCATAGGCATCGACCTGCAAGCGCTGCTGATCATTGGAGAGGACCTGTTCGTTCTCCATGGTCAGATTGAGCACCCGCTTATCTACCATTTGCACTGTTTCGACAATCGGAATGCGAAATGAAATCCCAGCTCCGGTGTCGCCAAAGGGGACATTGGGTTCAAACCGGTTGATGACGCGCACTGGTTCACCTGTTCTGATCACAACGGCTTGATGGGTTTCTGGCACGACAACCGTGCTCATCATCAAAGCCACCAACGCGATACCAATGCCAATCAGAGGCATGCGATAATTTTGCCAAATATCGTTCATTTTACTGGCCTCCTTCTGCTGGAGCGGCGGTCGCAGGCTGCGTCCGTTTGCGAACTTCATTCAGCGGCAGATACGGCGTTACCCCGTCGCCCTCGATAATGGTTTTATCGGTCTGGCTCAGCACGCGTTCCATCGTTTCATAATAGAGCCGGCGGCGCGTAACATTAGGAGCCTGACGATATTCTTCGTAAACGCGATCAAAGGCGCCAGCTTCACCTTCGGCGCGTTCAATCCGCTGACGAGCAAAACCGCGCGCACGGTTGATTGCCGCATTGGCATCCTGCTCAGCCACGGAGACATCCTTAAACGCCTCATTCACCTCGGCAGGCGGTTCAGCCTTATCAATTTGAACACCTTGAATGGCGACACCGGAACGGTAGGCATCAAGCAGGCCTTGCATACCGTTGCGCACATCCTCTTCAATTTCAGCACGCCCTTGACCCGAAAATGTCTCATCCAAGGTCTTTTCCGCCATCGCCGCCCGCATAGACGCCTCTGCGACCTCACGGATCGTGTCCTCAGGCGAGGCCAGTTGGAATTTGTAATTCTTCAAATCCTTGATGTTCCAACGGATAAGGTAGGACACATTCACAAGGTTTTGATCGCCCGTCAGGATCAGCTTTTCGGCATTACCATCCGGGATGGAGTAAATACGGATCGTGCTGACCGGTTCGACATCGACCGATTGCAGCGGATAGGGCGCAGAGATATTAAAGCCCGGCTCCATCGTGCTCCAATATTTGCCCATAGTGGTAACAACGCCGCGCTCTTTTGCGCCAATTACATGGAATGAGCTGGAAAGTAGCCACGCGCCCAAAACCACAAAGGCGATAACCGGTAGCCAGCTTTTGCCGCCGGGCCGTTCGGGCAATTTAAAATTCGAACCGCCTCCGCCGCCACTACGGCGCGGGCCTTCGGGGCCGCGGTTCTTGAAAATATCTTCTATATTGGCGCTGCGCCGATCTTTATCGCCGCCTGGCAGCCATGGGTTGCGCGGACCATCGGGCCCTTTGTCGCCGCCGCCAGATCCATCGTTAGAGCCGCCTCCTGTTCCCCAGGGGTTTTTCTTACCAGCCATGGCTAGTCCGAGCGATTTTTTGAAACCATCCAACATGTGCATATCTACCTTATAGGAAGCTCTCCGGCGAAAAACAGGGGTGGCGTATGCGAAATTGTTGTGGAAGGGCACTTTTATGGATCAAGAGCAACTAATCGCCGCCCTGCCAGCCACGATTGCTGAGCGAGTAAAATCGGCTCGCATGGTGGGCGCGCGCGCCGTTGTGGTGCTGGAGGCCAGCGGCCTCACAGCCAAACAGCGCGAGGATATTGAAGCCGCAATCGGTGATATTCTCGGCGCTCAAGATGGTGTCGAAGACGTTCGCGTCGCGATGATGGCGGATAAAATCCAGCGCCGGATCATCGCGGTCGGCTCTGGCAAAGGGGGCGTGGGCAAATCCACCCTGACCGTCAATCTGGCGATTGCGTTGCAACGACTGGGCCATAAGGTCGGGATTGTGGATGCCGATGTTTACGGCCCCTCGCAGCCCAAAATGCTGGGGCTTGAAGGCAAAAAACCAGAGGCGTCGGGCGAAAAAATGATTCCCGTACCAAGCGCATTCGGTGTGCCGGTGCTGTCGATGGGCTTCCTCGTCAAACCTGCCCAAGCCTTGGCATGGCGCGGGCCGATGGCGGGCAATGCCATGCTCCAGCTGGTCGATGCAGAATGGGGCAATGTAGAGCTTCTTTTGATTGATTTACCGCCCGGCACAGGCGATGTTCAAATTTCTATGCTGTCCAAACACAAACCCGATGGCGCGGTGCTGGTCTCCACCCCGCAAGATCTCGCGCTGATTGATGCCGCGCGCGCAGGGCAGATGTTTGAACAAGGCGATGTGCCGATCATTGGCCTCGTTGAGAATATGGCGGGCTATGCCTGCCCCCATTGCGGCGAGGTCTCCGATCCATTTGGCAAGGGCGGCTTTGAAAAGCTGGCAGAGACAATCGAACTCCCTTTCCTTGGCCGCATCCCGCTCAGCCTGAGCGTGCGCGAGGCGGGCGATGCGGGCAAACCGCCCGCTGCTGGCGATGATGAGGCAGCTGCTCCCTTTGCAGCCGTGGCGCAAAAAGTGTCCACATGGCTGGAAAAGCTCAACAATGGGAATGCGGGCTAGACTATGGGCATTACCCGCCGCGGCGTTCTAACCGGAGCAGCGATTGGCGGCGGCGTAGTGGTGGCGTGGGGCTTATTCCCGCGCTCCTATCCCAACCCATTGCAGCCCGGCCGCGAGGAATTGGCTTTTGATGCTTGGCTGAAAATCGGTCTCGACGGAGTGGTGACGGTTGCCGTGCCGCAGTTGGAAATGGGCCAAGGGGTCACGACCCTGCTGCCGCAAATTATCGCGGCAGAATTGGGCGCGGATTGGCGGCAAATGGCGGTCGAGCCAGCGCCCGTCAGCGGGGCCTATGCCAATGTGCCGCTGGCCGCGCATTGGGCGCCAATGTGGATACCTTATGCGCCAGAGCAAGCCTCACAGGCTCCCGCCTATGTCGCTCAGCGCTATGCCGAGACAAAGCGCTTTTCAGCCACCGCTGATGGCACGACGCTGGCCGCGTTTGAGCACCCTTGCCGGATTGCTGCGGCCAAGACTCGGGCTATGCTGTCACAGGCAGCCGCCGCGCGCTGGGATGTGCTGCCAGAGGAATGCGCCGCCTCCAATGGCTTTATCGTCCACGAAGACAAACGCCTGACCTTTGGCGAACTGGCGGCAGAGGCAGCGACACAAACCCCGCCTGACCCCGTGCCCTTGCGATCGCAGCCATATGGCGAGCAACCGCAACCAGCCGAACGGCGCGCAGAGGGGAGTGGCGAAAGCCCTTACACGCGGCTCGATTACCCTTCCAAAGTCGATGGCAGTTTTCTGTTTGCAGGCGATGTGCGCCTGCCCAATATGGTCTATGCCGCGATCCGCCACGGGCCGCTCGACCAATCCGAACTTGCCAGTTTTGATGCTAGCCCAGCCAAAGGCATGCGCGCCTTTATCACCACTGTAAAAAGCAAACGCTGGCTGGCCGTAGTCGCCAGCAATTGGTGGGCCGCCGAACGCGCGCTGGATGCGATGAAACCGCGCTGGGATGTAAAGCGCTTGGTCAATAGTGAGCGGATCGACGAGCAGCTGGATGAGGCCATGCGCGAGGGGCAGGCTTACCGGCTGGAAAAGCGCGGCCAAGGCTATGACACCCGCGGCGAGGCAGACGTTGCCGCACGCTATGATTTTGACCCTGCGCTGCATGCCACGATTGAAACCTCCACCGCCACCGCGCGCCTGCAAGATGGCGTGCTAGAGCTATGGATCGCCAGCCAAGCACCCGAAGCCGCCCGCGCTGCTGCGGCCAATGCATTGGATATGTCGCTAGAGGATGTTGTCCTTTATCCTATGCCAGCAGGCGGCAGTTTTGACCGGAGGCTGGATCATGATCACGCGATAGAGGTCGCGGTTTTGGCCCGCGAATTGTCCAAAGAAGACCCCCGCCCCGTGCAGTTGGTGTGGTCACGCTGGCAAGAACATTTGCGCGACCGTCCGCGCATGCCTACCGCCGTTTTTATCGGAGCCCGCGTCAGCAGCCCCGATCAAGGCACGATCACTGGCCTGCAAACGCGCATTGCCTGCCCGCCCGCCAATTTGGAATTGGGCCGAAGATTATTCGCCAATAAAAGCGCGACAGCCGCCATTGATGATGTCGCAGGCAAGTCAGACCCTCTGGCGGTAGAAGGCGCAATGCCGCCCTATGCGATTGGCGATGTGTCGGTGGATCACGTTGCGGCGCGGATTGATCTGCCATGCGGGAGGATGCGCGGCAATTCGCACAGCTACACCGCCTTTGCGACCGAATGCTTCATTGATGAAGTCGCGCACCGGTATAAGCGCGAGCCCTTGTCCTACCGCATATCCCTGCTCGGATCAGACGTACGCATGGCGGAATGCCTCCAGCGCGCAGCAAAATTGGCAGGATGGGATGGCGGCGCGGATCAAAGCGGGCAAGGCATTGCATGCCACAGAATAGGGACATGGGAAAGCGGCGGGCGCATTGCCGCTGTTGCCGTTGCCAAAGCGGGCGTAGGCGGCGCACGGGTGGAGCGGATTGTCGCCGCCGTTGATATTGGCCGCATCGTCAATCTCGACATTGCGCGCCAGCAAATCGAAGGCGGTTTGGTTTTCGGCATGGCGCAAGCGTTGGGCGCAAGCACACGCTATGCAGGCGGCCTGCCAATTGCGCAGAGCCTTGGCCAACTCAATCTGCCCACATTGGCCGATTGCCCTGAGATTGAAGTCGACTTTATCATGAGTACGCAAGAGCCATTTGACCCCGGCGAGCTGGGCGCGGTGATTGCCCCGCCGGCAATTGCCAATGCGCTGCATTCTGCCACGGGGTTGAGACTGCGCCGATTGCCCCTACTTTCAGGTGGTCTCTAACTTGAAAAGTAGCGCGCAATGACTTGGACTGAACAAAAGCTCCCAGAAGATCATGCCCCCGTTAAATCGGGCAAGGTCGGCGTGCTGGTCGTCAATTTGGGGACGCCAGAGGCCGCAGAACCGGGCGCTGTAAAACGCTATCTGGGCGAATTTTTATCCGACAAACGCGTGATCGAAATCCCGCAAATTGTCTGGCAACCAATCTTGCGCGGCATCATTTTGAACACACGCCCTAAGAAAAGCGCGAAAGCCTATGCCAAGGTTTGGACCGAGGATGGTTCGCCATTGGCCTTTATCACTAAGG
>JALZVZ010000293.1 GCA_023299945.1 Altererythrobacter sp.
AGGTCGCAAAAGCGCTCCACATTGGCATCATCCAGCGGCGCATCCACCTCATCCAGCACGCAAATCGGTGCAGGATTGGTGAGGAAAAGCGCGAAAATCAGCGCCGTTGCCGTCAGCGCCTGCTCTCCGCCTGACAATAGGCTGAGCGATTGCAAGCGCTTGCCCGGCGGTTGGGCGTAAATTTCTAAGCCAGCCTCGAGCGGATCATCGCTATCAATCAGCGCCAGATGCGCCTGTCCGCCTTGGAACAGGCGGGTGAACAATTCGCGGAAATGGCCGTCGACCTCTTCAAAGGCGGTGCGCAAACGTTCGCGCCCTTCGCGGTTGAGGCTACCGATGGAGCCGCGCAATCGGCTGACTGCTTCGGTAAGCTCGGCCTGCTCGGCTCCATTGGTGCCGTGACTTTCCTCAAGCCGCGCCAGTTCATCGGCGGCGACCAAATTGACCGGCCCGATGCGCTCGCGGCTGGCGGTCAGTTTGTCCATATCATCGGATTCCGCGCCAGAATTGAGTACGTCTTCTGGTGCAAATTCGAACTTCTCGCACAGCATAGGCGGCGGGCATTGAAAACGCTCGCCCGAGATCCGCGCCATTTCGCTGCGGCGCGCTTCCTGGCTTTCTGCTTGCGCCGCTAGACCTGCGCGGCCTTCGCGCGCGACGCTCAGCGCCTCGTTTGTTTCGCGGTAAGCGGCATCGGCAATGTTCGCTGCGTCCTGGCATTTTGCCACAGCAGCCTCGGCGGCAGCGAGTTCCGCCGACAGCTTTGCGCGCATCATATCGCCTTGCTCAATTTCCTTGTGCAGCCCCTCGGGTTTGGCCGCGACAACCGCGCGTTCTTGCTCAATTTCTTCAAAGCGCAGGGCGGTGTCCGACATGCGTTTGGCCGCCTCGCCAGAGCGCGCTTCCCAATTGGCCTTTTCGCTGCGTTGGGCATTGTGGCGTTCGCGGGCCACAGCCAACCCTTGATCATGGGCGGCAAGCTGCGCCGCTGCAGCTTGCACCGCCACGCGCGCCGCATCATTTTTAACCCGCGCAGCCTCCAATGAAGCGCGGCCAGCATCGGGTGCGGGAAGGCCCTGCTTCTTCGCTTTGGCCTCGTCCATGTCCGCTTTGGCCTGAGTTAGCCTCTGTTTCAGATCGGCAGTGGCAGTGTCGATTTCAGCGGCGCGTGCGGCCAACCTGTCCTTTGCCGCTTCGGCTGCATCCAAGCTGCGCAAGGCCTGCCGCTCATCATCGCTGGCCTGCGCCAAGGAGCGTTCGCGCGCCACGAGATCGGTTTGCAAAGCGGTGAGCTCGCTGCGCGCTGCCTCTTGTTCAGCGGCGCTTTTTCCAGCCGCGTCGCGCAATGCTGGCAATTGCGTCTCTAAGTCAGCCAGCCTGTTTGCTGCCTCCAGCCGGGCCGCTTCTGCGGCGCCTTCGCCGCGCGCAATAAAACCGTCCCAGCGGCGCAAATGGCCATCTTGCGTGACAAGCCATTCGCCTGGATTGAGGGTGCGGCCATCATCCTTTGTGCAATAATGCACAAGGGCGAGGCGCGCGGTCAGCTCATCGGGGCAATGGGTGATATGGGACAGGATGCTATCGGCAACGCGCTTCGGTGCTTTGCCGCCTGTCCAGAAACGTCCATCGGAAGCCGCCTCCGGCATGCCGAGCGGCGATTTCCCATCGCGCCCCAGCACTGCGGCAACAGCGCGTTCATAGCCTGCCTTTACGCTGATGCCGTCCAAGGCGGCGGGCAGGCTTTTGCGTTGCTGCGTCTGTTTTGTCCGGGCATCACGGTCGCGGGCCAGCGCCTCATATTCGCGCTCAACGCCTGCCAGTTCAGCGTTCGCAGCAGAGGCCGCACTGGCGGCTTCATCACGGGTAATCTGTAGCGCAGCCTTTTGGGATTGCCCTTTTTCCAAAGCGCTGCGCAACGCCTCGACCGTGCTGCTCGCCTGATGTGCCGCCTTTGCTGCTGCATCAACGCCCGCCTGCGGATCGCCCGCTGCGCCAATCTCTGCGCGCATTGTGTCATAGCGTTGCTGGTCTTGCTCAAGCCGAGAAAGCCGCGTTTCTGCCTGCGCAATTTCAGCCTCGGCCACGCGCCATTCCGCCTCGACGCCTGCGTGATCTGCGGTTGCTTTGGCCAGAGCCAGTTCTGCTGTCCGGCTCGCGCGGTCGCTATCCTCAGCCCTTTCCGCAAGCCCGGGGCGGCGCGCTTCGTCTGCTTCCAGCGATGCACCGCTGGCGATAATGTCTTTTTCCAAACGGGTGAGCGCATCGGCGGCATCTTGGGCAAGGCGGTCTGCGGCGCCGCGATCTTCCTCCAACCTTGCCTTCTGCCGGTCGAGGTCGGCAAGGCGCTGTTCGGCGGCTTCCAATTGGCTGGTGAGGGAGGCCATGCGGTGGCCGTGCGCGCTGGCATCATCGCGCCGGTCGGCCAATTCCTCGCGTGCCTGCGAGATAGCAACGGCGGCAATTTTCTGCGCTGTTTCCGCTTCGCTGGCCGCAGCTTGAGCGGTAACTACGCGGTCTTCTGCTGCCTTAGCCTGCGCGCGCGCTTCCTCGGCAGCCGCTGCTGCATCGCGCCAACGGGCATACAGCAATCGCGCCTCTGCCACTTTGATTTGATCGGATAGGGTCTTGTAGCGTTCCGCCTGTTTGGCTTGGCGGCGTAGCGAGCTGATCTGGCTATCCAGACCGGCCATAATATCATCGAGCCGCGCCAGATTGCGCTCTGTCTGGCGCAGTTTTAGCTCGGCATCCTTGCGCCGCACATGCAGGCCCGCAATGCCTGCTGCCTCTTCCAGCATTTGACGGCGTTCAGCAGGTTTCGCCGCGATCACTTGCGCGATTTTGCCTTGGGAAACGAGGGCTGGGGAATGCGCGCCAGTGGCCGCATCAGCAAAGGTTAGCGCGACGTCTTTCGCCCGAACATCCACGCCATTGAGGCGGTATGCGCTGCCTGCGCCGCGCTCAATCCGGCGGGTGACGACGAGCTCCTCGCCCTCGTCATCCTTGCCTTGCAAGACGACCTCGGCAAAATCGCGGGGAGGGCGGGTTTGTGTGCCGGCAAAGATGACATCTTCCATCCCGCCAGAGCGCATTGATTTGGGCGAGTTTTCACCCATCACCCAGCGGATCGCCTCCAACAGGTTGGATTTTCCGCAGCCATTGGGGCCGACAACGCCGGTTAGGCCGGGCTCCACGCGCAATTCGGCAGGCTCTACAAAGCTCTTAAATCCGCTGAGCTTTAGCCTGCTTATTTGCACTTAGTCCTCCCCGTCACCTCTCCGGCGCTTGCGCAAACTAGCGTGCGCCAGCTTTCTGCAGCATCGGCTCTAGTGTGGTCCAGCTTTGGTTGCCAATGCTCTGGCCGTTCAGGATAAAGGAAGGCGTTGAGTTAATGCCCAGCTCCTCAGACTGCTTTTGCGAACGCTCTGAGATGGCCTCAACCGTGGCTGTATCGGCAAGGCACGTGCGCGCTTGATCCGCGCTCAATCCGCGTGCTGCGAAGAAATCGATTAGACCGGTTTCCTCGCCAATTTTCACAAAGCGTTGATCCATCGGTAGGCCGTCCAGCCCGGCAAGACGCTCACTGGCGGCTTGGGCATTGGTCATAACCTCTTGGAAATTGGCCCATGCCTGATCGGACAGGGGAACCATGCTTTCCGGCGCACCGCAGCGCACCAGTGTGGCAATCGCCAGATCGACCGGATCACGCACCAGATTGCGCAATTCATAGCTGACCACGCCCGATGCAACATATTCGTTTTTCAAGGGCTCGGCTGCATCGCTTGAGAACCCGGCACAGCCGCCGCAAGTGTGCGAGGCATATTCGATCAGCTTAATCGGTGCATCGGGATTGCCGGTGACGTAGCCGTCCATGTCAGACACATTGACCGTTTCACTCCAGCTTGCTCCATCAGGAGCGGTAATGGCCTCGATCGGTTCGCCTTCCAATGCGCCCTCACCGGCGTCCTCTGAATCGCAGGCTGCAAGGCTAAGGACAAGTGTGACAGCAAGCGTTGAGGCAGCAATGTGTTTCTTGAAATTCATCGGGCGGTTTCCTTTTGTCCAATCGAATATTTTTATAGGCGAGGGCGGCCTCGTGATAAACAGGGTTTTACGCTATCCACAAGGGGGCTGAAAATCTACACAAAACACGCAGTTTGAATGCAATATTGCGCCTTACTGATCGCGTTTAGCCGTCAGCGCTTTGTCGATCTGCATTTGCAGCGGCTGCCAGCTGTGTGTCCCCTCCAGCAATGTTCCGTCAATTGCAAAGCTGGGCGTGCCTGAAACGCCCATGCGCTTGGCCTCTTCCATCGATTGGATCACCAATGTCGTGGCGGTTTCATTGTCGGCGAGGCAGCGGGCAATCTCGACCCGTGAATAGCCGCGCGATTCCATCAATTCTTCAAAGCCAAGATCGCTGGCGATGGCTTGGCGCGCGGCGGTGCGATTGGGATTGCTCCAACGCTGCTTTTGAACAGTGGTCGCCTTGCGCGCTTCCTCCAACCATTTCGGCTGCGCACCCATGAATAAAGAATGGTTTTGCGCGAATTTTTCAGGCTCTCCGCAATTGGTTAGAACCGCTGCAGTCCAATCAATCGGGTCGCGGATGATATGCCGGACTTCGACAGAGACGTCGCCCGTCGGCAGGTAATAAAGTTTGAGGACGGGATCGCCTTGGCGCGCAAAAGTGGCGCAATGCGGGCAGGTGTAGCTGACATATTCTTTGATTTTGACGGCGGCATCAGGGTTGCCCAAAATGTTCCCGCCATCTTTACGTGCGGCGAATGTGCTCCAATCGGCTCTTTTAAGGTCAGAGGCATTTTTGCTCTTCTCAGCATCTGCAAAGGCGGGTGCCGCGATAATCGCGGTGCCAAAGACAGCGACGCCTGCCAGCATGGCGGATGTTCCAAACTTCACGCAATCACCTTTAGTCTCTGCTTTCCACGTCACCCATGCTGCGCGCCAGCGATTCCAGCACTGTGCGCAGTTCTGGGTCACCAATATCGCGCAGGCTATCGCCCAATGCCATCGGTATGGGTTTCAGCGAGGGCGGCGGCTTTGGGCGCTCTTCAGCAGAATGCGGCTTAACCTCGCCTTGCCGAATTTTGATACGGGCGACCGCATTATAGCCGAAAAAGCGGTTCACCCGCTCCATGATTTCAGGGATCACTTGCTGGATTAGCGGGGCATGGGCGGGCACCACGACCAATTGCAATATGCCTTCTGATTTCTCGCCCGGCGGAAAACGGATCGCCTCGGGGCTGCACACTTTGGCATGGGTCGGCCCGACAATTTCAGGCCAGCGGGTAACGACATTGCTTTGCACAAACCCAAACCGGCGAAACGCTGTGCGGCCAATATGCGGCATAAGCTCGCCCACGGATTTGGCCGTACCGCCGCGCGGACGCTGATATTTCTTACCGGCACGCGGTTTGCTGCCCGCTTTTCGGGGAGCAGGTGTTCTGGCACCGTTGCCGGAGCTTTTAGGTTTATCGCTTTCCATTTCGCTTGTCCCAATGCCATAGCGCCAGCGTGACTGCTAGCGACAACTCAATCTCGGCTCAATTGCTCCACTGGTATGATGCCCATGCGCGCAGCCTGCCTTGGCGCAATCCGCCTGGCAATCCGCGTCCTGCCGATGCCGCATGGCCTTACCGCGTGTGGCTGTCAGAGGTGATGCTGCAACAAACAACTGTCGCGGCGGTAAAACCCTATTGGACGAAGTTTGTGGAGGTTTGGCCTGATGTTCAGGCTTTGGCCGAGGCGGATGAGGCCGATGTTATGAGCGCATGGGCAGGGCTGGGCTATTACTCGCGGGCGCGCAATTTGGTGAAATGTGCTGGGCAAGTGGCTGAGCTGGACGGTTTTCCATCCGAAGAGGCAGAACTGCTCAAATTGCCGGGGTTGGGCGCCTACACCGCTGCAGCAATTGCCAGCATCGCCTTTGGAAAACGCGCAGTCGTGGTCGATGCCAATGTCGAGCGTGTGGTGTCGCGGCTGGCCAATATTACGGAGGCGCTGCCAGCATCACGCAAGGCAATCCGCGCCGAGACGGAACTTATAACGCCGCAAGACCGTGCTGGCGATTTTGCCCAAGCGATGATGGATTTGGGATCAAGCATTTGCACATCGCGCGATCCAAAATGCTTGCTGTGTCCGCTATCCGATATGTGTGTCGCGCGCCAAATGGGCGATCCCGCTAGCCTGCCGGTAAAGCCGCCGAAAAAGGCGAAACCGCAGCGCAAGGGCTGCGCCTTTTGGATCGAAAATGGCAAAGGGGAAGTATGGCTCGTCACCCGCAAAGGCACAGGCATGCTGGGCGGAATGCGTTGCCTTCCTGATGACGGCTGGAGCGCGCAGGGCGATGGCAGCGGCGAGCCTATATTCACAGGCGAATGGGAGGCGCTAGGCGCAGTCACCCATGTCTTTACCCATGCTGCTTTGACGCTCAGCGTGGTGCGTTACCAAGGTGAGATACATCCAGCGGGTGAGGGCGAGTGGTGGCCCATCGATACCATCGAAAAGGCTGGATTGCCGACGCTTTTCGCAAAAGCTGCACGTCTAGTGTCAGCACAAAATTCTTAGAAAATTCCGCCGCCCAGCATCAGGCGCACCGTAGCGATCACGCCAATGATAAGGCAGAAATTGCGGCCACTGTTGCTGGAAGACAATTGCCCCAAAACTATGCCGATCACGATCAGCGGCAGCGCGATCCAATTGGCCCAGCCAAGCAGCGGAATGGTCGCCGGAATGACGATGATGAGCGAGATGATCCCAATGAGGAAAGACAATAGATTTAACATGTGTGTTATATGGGTACGACACCTCTCTGTTTCAAGTCTTAATTGACCAGACAGGTCCGTTCGCCCAAGGAACATACAAACAGTTTCAATAGAGGATTTACCGCCATGGCTTTTCGCAATTTTGACAATTCAGGTCTTTCACGCCGTGCACTGATGCGGGGCGGTGCCTATGCCGCTGCGGGCACAGCTCTGGCCGGGTTGCCTCTTGGCCGGGCAATCGCAGCCCATGACGTTAGCGAGGCTTGGACCAATGTGGCGGCGCTCGTCGAGCAATATGTTGGCGGCAATAAAGTGCCTAATCTACTGGTCACTCTGGGCTCTGGTCAAGAAGACCATGCGCACACCGTTGGCGGCGGCAAGCTTGGCTTTGGCAGCGGCACCGAAGTTGACCAAGATTCGCTCTATCGCATTTATTCTATGACCAAGCCGATCACCGGCATGGCGATTATGATGCTGATTGATGAAGGCAAAATTGGCCTCGACCAGCCTTTGGGCGAGATTATCCCATCCTTTGCGGCCCCTCGCGTTCTGGTCGATCCGGCAGGCTCGCTCGACAACACCGTCGCGGCCGAACGCCCCATCACAATCCGCCAATTGCTGACGCACACATCGGGCATTGGCTACATCGTCAATGCGGAAGGCCCGCTTTTGAAAGCCTATGCGGACAATGGCATTGTCGGCGGACGGGTTAGCCGCTTGCCTATTCCTGGCCTGCCAGAGGTAACGCCAGCGCCCAATTTGGAAGTTTGGACTGAGCGTCTGGCATCGCTGCCGCTGATCGCGCAGCCAGGTGCAAAATGGCATTATTCCGCCAGTATCGATCTGCTCGGCCGCGTTGTCGAAGTGGCATCAGGCATGGAATTTGAAGCGTTTTTGAAAGAACGCTTTTTTACCCCGCTGGGCATGGACAGCACATTCTTCACGCTGCCCAAGGATCAAATCGGGCGCATGACCGACAATTACGGCATTTTGAACGGTCTGCCTTTGCCGATCGATCCGGCGAAGAACTCAATCTATCTCGACACGCCTACAATTGCCTCGGGCGGCGGCGGCCTGATCTCCAGCGCGCGCGATTATGACCGCTTCATGCGCATGTTGCTGGGCCGCGGTAAATTTGATGGCAAGCGCGTAATGGGCGAGCTGGCGGTGCGCGTTGGCACCTCCAACATCCTGCCGAAAGCCGCCTCCACAGAGGGCAGCTGGGTCGCTGGCCAAGGCTTTGGCGCAGGCGGGCGCTCGGTCGGATCGACATTTGGCTGGGGCGGGGCGGCTGGAACGCTGGCCTCGGTCGACTTTGATCTGAACATGCGCGTTGGGCTCTACACGCAATATATGCCGACAGAGAGTTATCCAATCCGTGCCGATTTCCTTAAGGCGATCATGAAGGATACCGCCGCGATGAAGGGGGCCTGATTTTGGCTGACGCAGGGGTAATTTCTTTCGCCGGATCGCCGATAGACCGCGCCGATCATATTCGCACCAATGAGCAGGCGCTGGGCGCGTTGATGAATTGGAAGGCGCGGGTGCTCGGGCTGGATGGTTTATTGCCGCAAATGGGCGATGATGGCGGCCTTGTCTGGGGCACTTTGGCGGATGTCGATGATAAGGCTGAGCTCGTCTTCCTCGGCATGATGAATGATAAGGCGCATTTTGCTGCTGTCCCTGATGATGGCGCGACAGGCCCCGCCTATGCAATGCCGCGCGCGTGGCAAGCGATCCAGCAATTGTCGCCGGAGGATTTGGCGATTTACGGCGGCGCGCGTTCGCTGATTGATTGGCATGCACGGCATCAATTTTGCGCCAAATGCGGCGGTAAAACTACGCCCGCAAAGGGTGGCTGGCAGCGCAATTGTTCTTTTGATGGCGGATGCGGCGCGCAGCATTTCCCGCGCACTGATCCGGTCACGATCATGCTGGTCGAAAATGACGGCAAGTTGCTGCTTGGCCGCCAACCGCGCTTTCCTGCGCGCGCATTTTCGGCGTTGGCTGGCTTTGTTGAGCCGGGCGAAACAATCGAGGAAGCGGTCGCTCGTGAGGTGCATGAGGAGGCCGGATTGCGCGTCCATAATGTGGAATATATCGCGACGCAGCCTTGGCCTTTCCCAAGCCAGTTGATGATTGGTTGTTATTCGCAAACGGACGAAACAGAGATCACTCTGGATGTCGACGAATTGGAAGAGGCGCGCTGGTTCACCCGCGATGAAGTCGAATTTGCGATGAACAACATCGGTAATGATGAGGGTGAATTTAACGCGCCGCCGCCTGCCGCGATTGCGCATTCCTTGCTAAAATGGTGGTTGGATAAAACGGCATGAGTGAAGCTACCCCATATCCGCTGACCATCGATATTTACTCCGATGTCATGTGCCCGTGGTGCGCCATTGGCTATGGCCAGTTGACCAAGGCTTTGGATGAATTGGGCGATGAAGTTGCGGCGCAAATCCGCTGGCGACCGTTTGAGCTCAACCCTGACATGCCCGCAGGCGGCGAGGAGCAGGGCGCGCATCTCAAACGCAAATATGGCCGCAGCGATGAAGAAGGCAAAGCCGCGCAAGGCCAGATGAAGCAAATTGCCGCAGATGCCGGTGTCTCGCTTTCTTACGAAGGCGATGACGACAGACCGGGCATGATGTGGAACACGAGGACCGCGCATATTTTGCTCAGCTTTGCGTTGGAAGAGGCCGGGCCGCAGGTGCAAACGCAGCTGAAACTCGCGATGTTCAAAGCGCATTTTAACGAGCGGCGCGATATGTCTGATGCAGACGTTCTGCTCGATCTGGCGGCGGGTGTCGGTCTGCATAAATTGGCGGCGAAGGCGGCTTTGGATAATACGGATTTGGCCGCACGGGTTGAGGCGGAGGAACGCCAAGCGTGGGATCTCAATATCTCCGGCGTGCCTGCCATGATCGTCAACGGGAAATTTATGATCCCCGGTGCGCAAGCGCCCGAGGTTTATGTTAATGCGCTGAGGCGGGCAGTGGACCGCGGCATTTGAGCAAGTTCGCTCCCCAAACTGCCGTCATAACTGGCGGGGCGAGCGGGATCGGACTGGCAGTTGCGAAGGCCTTAATCCAGCTCGGCGTCAAGGTGATGATCGCCGATCTTCCCAGCGACAAATTGGATAATTCAGCGCGCGATATTGGTGCATTGGCGCACCCCCTCGATGTTCGTGAAGACACGCAATGGCAGGCGCTGGCAGATGCAGCGTTCGATCAGCTCGGCAGCGTGGAATTGTTCTTCAACAACGCCGGTGTCGGCGGGCCGCAGGGCAAGATGTGGGAAGTTGATCCAGCAGATGCCCGCGCGCATTTCGACGTCAATTTCTGGGGCATGTGGAACGGCATTCGCGCCTTTGCCCCGCTTATGATCGCGCAATCTGGGCGATCAGCGATTTACAATACGGGCAGTGAAAACAGTTTGTTCTGCGCGGTTCCTCGAACGGCGGCCTATATCGC
>JALZVZ010000294.1 GCA_023299945.1 Altererythrobacter sp.
GCTAGGAAAACCAAATCAGGTAATTTATCGGTACATTGCAACCGCGGCATGGATTTGTCCCGTCAGCATAATTGTTTGATGCGGTGAAGCATAATGCCGAGAAATCAGAAGATTATCATGCTTGCAATCTTTGCTGGCTTTCCAGAGCTTTGCAGCTGTGACGAAGACTAAAGTGTCCCGTGAACTTTCCAAACCCCAACTGGTGTAGATCTTGGTATGAGGATGGCACGCTGTCGCCAAACGTTTTGCGATTGACGTGTCGTGGCTAAATGTGGGTGCAAAGGTAAAAACCCCGGCAAAAAGACCGGGACGCCGGCTAGCTAGATCAAGAGCATAGAGCCCCGACAGGGAATGCCCTAACAAGAACCTCCTTGTATTTTTATCCGAATCCACTTCGACTACTGGCATCAATTCTCGAATCAAGAAGCTATCGAAGTCTTTGGCCCGCCCCGAAATTTCTGGCCGCCAATATGTTGGGGTGCTCTGGAAAGGGCGAAAGTCGATGTCACGGGTCGTTCCAGAATGTATTGCAACGAGCCTCGGCAGTGATTCGCCTTGCAACACTGACGCAATCGAAAATGCTATTGCAGGGGCTAAGCTATTGCGCTTGGTTTGACCGTCTAACGTGTAAAAGATCGGGCCCTTAGCATCAGGGTTGAATATGCGAACGGTTCTTGCTTCTCCCAAGATGTCGGAATCAATCGTTCGTACTTCGCTGCTGAACCATTGCCAAAGCCCAAGCGCAGCAATGCCCAAGATGATTGAAAAGGCCAATCGTGTTGGCCAACGCAACCATTTGAGCTGCGGTTTCAATCTGAAACTTTCAACTCTTCAACTCTCCCCTCAATACAGCCCACCCAGCTTATCCTGATACCGCCCGCGAATTACGTGGCGGCGGATTTTCATGCTGGGCGTCATTTCCTCATTTTCAATGCTGAAAGCTTCATCGGCGAAGGTGAATTTGCGGACCTTTTCGATCACGGACAAATCCTTGTTCACGCGGTCGACGCCTGCGCGCACGGCTGATTTAAACGCGGGCAAATCTTGCAGCGCGGCCATGTCGAACTTCTCATCATTGGCGCGCGCCCATTCCAGCGCCCATTCTGCATCCGGCACAATCAAGCCGGTCACATAGGGACGCTTGTCACCCGCCACCATGGCTTGCGCAATTTCGGGCTGCAAAGTCAGCATGCCCTCGATCTTTTGCGGGGCGACATTATCGCCTTTGTCGTTGACGATCATATCCTTCTTGCGGTCGGTAATCATGATGCGGCCCGCCTCGTCCAAATGGCCAATATCGCCCGTATGCAGCCAGCCGTCGATGACCGTGCGATCCGTTTCGCGCTGGTTTTGCCAATAACCGCGCATCACCAATTCGCCTCGGCACAGGATCTCGCCGTCATCGGCAATTTTAATCTCAACACCGCGCATGGGCGGGCCAACCGTGTCCATCTTCAACCCGGTTTTGGGCCGGTTGCAGGAGATAATCGGGCCGCTTTCGGTTTGGCCATAACCTTGCAGAAGAGTGATCCCCATGGCGGCAAAGAAATTGCCGATATCGGGATTAAGCGGCGCGCCGCCTGACACCATCGCTTTGACGCGGCCACCAAAACGCCCGCGAATTTTGGGGCGCAGGGTTTTTTCCAGCAGCATATTCATCGGCTTGTCGCGCTTGCGCTGGCGGCCTTTGGCAACCGTGCGCTCTTCCAATCCTAGCGCGCGGTCCATCAGGAAATTGGGCACTTTGCCCTGCTTTTCCACCTGCTTCATGATGCGTGTGCGCAAAACTTCGAACAGGCGCGGCACGACGACCATGATGGTCGGGCGCACTTCTTCGATATTGCTGGCGAGCTTCTCCAGCCCTTCAGAATAGAATATCTCGCCGCCCATCGCGATTGGCAGATATTGTCCGCCTGTGTGCTCGTAGGCGTGGGATGCAGGAAGGAATGACAGAAAACGTTCGTCATCAATGCCGAAATCTTCCTCAACGATTTCAGCTGCGCCCGCGATACAGCATAGGATTGCGCCGTGGTGTTGCATGACACCGCGCGGTGCGCCGCCTGTGCCGCTGGTATAAATGAGGCAGGCTGTGTCCTCGCGTTTGAAGGTCTTGATGCGCTCATTCACCTGCTTACGGGCTGCCGCCGCATCGCCTTTCAGCATGTCCGCCCAGCCATGAAATTCAAAGCTGGAGGCCTGTTTGCGGTGCAAATCATCAATGCCGATGACATGTTCGGCCACGCCCGACGCCTGCAATGCCTCATGCAATGGCACCAGCAATTTCTCGGTTGAGACAAACACAGCGCGCGCGCCGGAATTGTCGAGAATATGGACATGATCGCGCGCAGTATTGGTGATGTAGGTTGGCACAGTGATGCAACCTGCGGCCATCACGGCCAGATCGATAATGCACCATTCAGGGCGGTTTTCAGAAACAAGCGCAACGCGGTCGCCATCTTTAAGCCCGAGCCCGCGCAAGTTTTCTGCGAGCAAACACACAAGGTCGGCGACCTCGCGCCAGCTTTGTGTTGTCCATGCACCGTCCTGTTTGCGCCCGAGGAAAGGCGCATCGCCCTTCGCATCAGCGCGTTTCAGGAACAGCTCCACCAAGCTGCCAACCTCGTCAATATCGCTTAAATCCACGGTCCTAAATTCCTCTCTCCAACAAGCTAATGCGAGGATGGCGGGTGGGCAAGAAATAAGCGAATTTGCGTTTTGAGCCCCAGCTTAAGGTTGGGTCGACAGCAGCGGGTCAATGCGCGGGTCCATCGCCACTTCCCAGCCTCCATTTGTTTTTAGCAAGGCGTTGGATTTAAGCGGCGGTTTGGACATGCGAATATTCGCGTGCCCCATCGCTTTAAACGCGCCTTGCTGGGCAGCCAACACGCTGTCTTCCTCGATGATGACAGAGGATCCAAAACCCATAATCAGCGGCAGGGCCAGCGCTTCTTTTGCGCTCATACCAAAATCGATCACGCCAATGATGGAGCGCGCGGTTTGCACCGGAATGGTCGGCCCGCCAGCGGCTCCGATTACCAGCACTGGCTCGCCAGCAGCATCGAATACAATTGTCGGAGCCATGGACGAACGCGGTCGCTTGCCCCCTTCAACGCGGTTGGCGACAGGCTTGCCGTCCTTAGCAGGGGTGGAGCTGAAATCGGTGAGTTCGTTATTGAGGTAGAAACCACCAAACATAAGGCCCGATCCGAATGCGCCTTCGATGGTTGAGGTGTAGCTGATGACATTGCCGCCTGCGTCCGCAACAGAGAAATGCGAAGTGCCGTTTTCGGGCGGCTCATCCCCATCTGCGCGCGCAAGCGGAGCGCCCTTCGGTGTGCCGGGCTTGATGTCATCATTGCGATTGGCAGGGTCGATAAGCCGCGAGCGCTGAGCGATATAGGCAGGCTCAACCAGCCCAGCGACAGGGACGGCGACGAAATCGCTATCGCCGATATATAACTCACGGTCAGCATAGGCGATGCGCTGCGACTCTAGGAAGAGATGCCAAGTCTTAGGGTTATCT
>JALZVZ010000295.1 GCA_023299945.1 Altererythrobacter sp.
CTCTGCCTACCCAATCGCCCGTGATGTGATGACATTTTTGTTTGACGCGCAAAAGGGATTGGCACGGCTGCGTGCATTGGAGCGCGGATGGGGCGGCACGGCGCAGCAGCGTCTAGAACGCAAATACGTCGCTTATGCAGAAGCAGCTGGCGAGACGATTAAGCCGCAACCCAAGCAGGCAGAGGATATCTTCGCCCGCGTGGATGCAGAAGCGCGCATCGCGGCCCAACAATCTGAAGAAATCGCGGAGACGACCGTAGCCCCGCGCACCGATCCGGCAGCGACTGGCGGGCCGCGGCCCAATCCCGAACAGCAGGTGATTGATGGGGCCCGGCAATGAGCTCGATCATACCAGCAGCAGTATCGCGCCAGCCTTGGCCAATGCTGATCCCATTGTTCATGCTCGTATTGTTCGGTGCATCCGTGCTGTATTCAGCCGCGGGCGGCTCCATGACGCCCTTTGCCGGTGCGCATTTGATACGCTTTGGCGTCTTTCTGGTGATGGCGGCCATCATTGCCAGCCTATCGCGCAATTTCGTTACATTACTGACCTATCCAGCCTATATCGTCGGCCTGCTATTATTGGTCGCGGTAGAGGTGATCGGGACATTGGGCGGAGGCAGCCAGCGTTGGCTCGACCTTGGGTTTATGCGGCTCCAACCTTCTGAGTTGATGAAGCCGATTGTTGTCGTCACTCTCGCACGATATTACGATACCCTACCCGCTGGAATGATCCCAACGTGGCGCGCATTGGTGCCAGCGGGCATTTTGATAGGTCTGCCTATGGCGCTGGTTTTGATGCAGCCCGATTTGGGAACAGCATTGGCAATCGGCTTTGGCGGCGGCGTGGTAATGCTAGTCTCTGGCTTACCGATGCGCTGGTTCATCATGGCAGGCGGCGCGGCAGCCGCAGCGATCCCGATGGCCTATTTCTTCTTGCTGCAAGATTATCAGCAGCGCCGCGTCACGACCTTCCTTGATCCTGAAAGTGATCCATTGGGATCAGGCTATCACATCACCCAATCCAAGATTGCGATTGGTTCAGGCGGGTTTACTGGCAAGGGGTTTAACGAGGGCTCGCAAAGCCATTTGAACTATCTGCCTGAACCGCATACCGATTTTGTATTCTCCACCATGGCAGAGGAATGGGGGCTGATCGGCGGAGTTTTTGTCCTGGTGGCCTTCGCCCTGATCCTTAGTTGGGGTTTGCGGGTGGCGCGCAAATCCAAAGACCGCTTTGCACAATTGGCGGCGATCGGCGTAACATCGACGATATTTTTCTACACCGCTGTTAATTTGATGATGGTGATGGGATTGGCCCCGGTTGTGGGTATTCCTTTGCCTTGGATGAGCCACGGGGGTTCTTCCATGATGACCGTTATGATTTGTCTTGGCGTGTTGATGATGGTCAATCGTTGGAATAGAGAGAACCCAGAGGGGCGCAAAGCGCGCTATTAAGCCCTTTTTTACAGGCTCCCCTTTCCAACGCTGAAAAGCTAACTATATCTGCGTTTCCTTGTTGGGTGAGCCGATTGATTGGGGCTCATTATTGGGAATGGACGCATAGCTCAGTTGGTAGAGCAGACGACTCTTAATCGTCCGGCCCTTGGTTCGAACCCAAGTGCGTCCACCACAGCCTTCATATTCCCACCCACTTGCAACAGATCACATTTCGCTGTTGATAGTGCTAGCTTGATATCACACTGCAATGTGATATGTCTTTGTTATGAGCACAGATATACAAAACCAAGCCCTCCAAATGGTCACTTCAGGCGCTATGACACGCGCAGGCCTCGCCCGCGCTGCTGGTCTTCACGCCAACACTTTGCGCGATTGCGGAGAGCAAAGCTGGAACCCCACCGCAGATACATTGGCCAAGCTGGAAAAATTCCTACTCGCGCATGATGATGCCCGCCCCGCCCTTGTTGGGATCGAGGAAATTATCGACGAAGCGCGCAATGGTCGGATGTATATCCTTGTCGATGACGAAGACCGCGAGAATGAGGGTGACCTTATTATTCCTGCGCAAATGGCCACGCCAGATGCCGTGAACTTCATGGCGACCCATGGCCGCGGCCTGATCTGCCTGACTTTGGATAGCGAGCGTGTCGCGAGGCTTGAGCTTGAGCCGATGAGCCGCAACAATAAGGAAAGCATGCAAACTGCTTTCACGACTTCGATTGAGGCAAAAGAGGGCGTCACAACTGGCATATCAGCGGCTGACCGAGCGCGCACGATATCTGTCGCAATCGACGCGACCAAAGGCCCCGATGATATCGTTACGCCGGGCCATGTTTTCCCCCTCACCGCGCGCGATGGCGGCGTATTGGTGCGGGCTGGCCATACAGAGGCAGCAGTTGATATCTCCCGGCTTGCTGGCCTCAACCCATCCGGCGTAATCTGCGAGATTATGAATGAAGATGGCACGATGGCGCGGCTAGAGGATTTGGTGATCTTCGCCCGCAAGCATAACCTCAAAATTGGCACGATCCGCGATTTGATCGAGTACCGAATGCGCAATGATCATCTGGTTGAACGGATAGATGAGCGCAGCTTTGAAAGCGATTATGGCGGCTCTTGGAAAATGCTGACCTACCGCAATACAGTTGATAGTAGCGAGCAATATGTCCTGCAAAAAGGCAAAGTAACTCCAGGCGAGGCCACTCTCGCCCGCGTCCATCCCATCTCTGTTTATGATGATGTTTTAGGCCAGCCGGGCCCGCGTAAACGCACATTACAGCGCGCAATGAAAGCGATTGGCGAGCATGGCAGCGGAGTGATTGTTGTCATCACGGGCCGCCCAGCTTCAGGCGATGGCTACACCCAAGAAGACGAAGTTCGCAATGTTGGTATCGGCAGCCAGATTCTCGCCGATCTCGGTATTGAAGATATGATACTGCTGTCCAATTCACAGCCCAATGTGGTCGCGATTGAAGGCTATGGCCTCAACATCACTGACCACCATCCCATTCCGGAGTAACACAATGGCGCGTTTCCTAATTGTCGAAGCCCGTTTTTACGGCGAACTCAATGATATGCTGATCGCTGGTGCGAAGGCCGCACTTGAAGGTGCGGGTCATGAGGCAGAAGTGCTAACCGTTCCCGGCGCGCTGGAGATACCCGGCGCAATAGCGCTCGCGATGGAGGGCGGCGGTTACGCCGGTTTTGTCGCGATTGGTGTTGTTATTCGCGGCGAAACCTATCACTTTGAAATTGTCGCAGGGGAAAGCGCACGGGCGATTATGGCGCTGACGATGGACGGCATTGCGATCGGCAATGGTATTCTTACGGTCGAAAATGACGAACAAGCAATTGTGCGCGCTGACCCTGCGCAAAAGGATAAGGGCGGTGAAGCGGCAAAAGCGGCGCTCGCTCTTTATGAACTGCAGGGCAAATACGCTTAACGCGCGCGCCTATTTTGCTCCGTCTAAAAATTCCGTCAGCCCCATCGGCGTATACGGTCCTATTGCCAATTGCTCAAACACCCCCATCCCAACCGCTGCGCCGCTATCGGACAGCGCGGTCGCTTTGCACAATATCTGCACATGGAGGTTTTCAGGGCTGAGCGGATCAAGGTTGTCTAGCCTCCATTCCTCGCGCTCGACTTTTAACAGGCCGTGATGCAACCCGTGGTTCCAAACGGGATGGGTATAGCCCAGCCCCTTCATCTGGAAACGCTGCACAGGTTTCAGTGTCACGGTTTGCGGGCCGCTCGCCAGCTCCAGCGCGATTGTTCCGCCGTCCGGCCAGCGAGTGCCGCTCTCGCAGCCAAAGGCTAGCATCCCCCGCCCCTCAATAATGTCGTTCTGAGAAACCCCATCGGGAGCATAGGCCGCGCGTGTGTTCCACGCATTGCCGGATGTATCGGCATTGATATGGAAGAACAGTGATCCCGTATCCAGGTTGATCGGGGTCCATTGCCAGAAGAAACTGGGTGCAGGCGCGCCGGGAATCGTTTGCGGGTCTTTGGCGCCGATGGGCCGAATACCCCAGCTCCTGTCGCGCGTACCGCATGTGCCTGGCGCCAATTCCTCGCGCACCCCGTCCAGCGATAGCCAGCCAGTGTAATGACCGTTTTGCGTCATGCGGGTATAATCCATGAAAGCACGCGCCCCGATCCGGTGGGTAAAACGCGGCTCTTCGATTGGGGCTGACCGGGCGGTGAAGGTCAACTCGCCTGCAATCCCATCCGTCTCCTCAATCGTGACCTTGAGCGAATTGAGCGGCTCGAGCACTTCGATGGATATCGGTCCGGTGCGCAAGGCCATGCGCTCCATCCCCATCTCGCAGCTGGCGTGGAGGGAGTATTGTTTGCCATCACGGATAAAACTGACATGTGCATCAGCGATATCGAGCTGCGGGTAAACGCCGAATGCCACGGCGAAAAAGCCAGAGCCATCAGGGGCATAGCCATTGAAAAAATAGCGGTCGTAAAAATTGCGATCCGTGCCGGCATAGGCAACTGGTTCCGCGCTTTGATGGACCGGGTAGTCGTCCCCTTTGGTCAGAACCATTGTGCCAAAACCATACTCTATTTCTCCAATATTCGTA
>JALZVZ010000296.1 GCA_023299945.1 Altererythrobacter sp.
CTTCAGCCGCTCACACCCAGCCCAGGCGATCATTGCCGCATTGTCTGTGCACAATGCCAAGGGCGGGGCGGAAAAGCGCATATTATGCTGTGCCGCCAAGCCTTCCAATGCGCCGCGTATTGCTTGGTTCGCGGCAACTCCGCCTGCCACCACCAATGCAGGGGCGGAATGCTGAGCCAGCGCTTTGCGAAGCCGGTCGAGAAGGCAATCAATCGCAGCCTGCTGAAAGCTTGCGGCCAGATCAGCGTTGGTATGCTCGCCTGATTGATGCGCGCGGCTGACCGCACTTTTCAGGCCAGCAAAGCTGAAATGCGGTTCTTTCGATCCTTTGAGCGGACGGGGCAAAGGAACGCCTTTTGGGTTGCCGGTAAGCGCCAGTTTCTCCACCGCAGGCCCGCCGGGATAGCCCAGACCCATAATTTTGGCGCTCTTGTCAAAAGCCTCGCCCAATGCATCATCAATGGTTGTGGCGAGGCGCTTATATTGCCCTACGCCTTCAACCAGCAAAATCTGGCAATGGCCACCTGATACCAGCAGCAGCATATAAGGAAAATCGAGCGAGGGATCGGCAAGGCGCGGCGAAAGTGCATGCCCTTCCAAGTGGTTGATCGCCAGCAAAGGCGTGTCCGATGCCATTGCCAATGCCTTGGCACTAACGAGGCCCACCATCACACCGCCGATTAGGCCGGGGCCAGCGGTGGCAGCAATCGCATCGCAATCATCAAGGCTAGCGCATGCATCATCCATTACGGTGGCCAGCATGGGGGCAAGGCGCTGCGCATGGGCGCGTGCGGCGATCTCTGGAACCACGCCGCCATAGGGCGCGTGTTCTTCCACTTGGCTGGCAATACGCTCAGCACGGATCACCCGGCCGGTGTCGACCAATGCCACCGCCGTTTCGTCGCAGGAAGATTCTATGCCCAATACGAGGCTCATGACGCTTTTCCTTAAGCGATTGCGAGGCTAGGGCAAGCAAACCATGGCTTTAGACACTGCTTCATACCCGATTATCCGTCTTGGCACGCGCCGCTCGCCCCTTGCGATGGCGCAGGCACGCGAAGTGCGCGCCCGCCTGTGCACCGCACATGAATGGCCAGAAGAAGCGGTGGCATTGGTCGAAGTGCAAGCCAGCGGCGACAAAGTCCAAGACCGGCCTTTGTCCGAAATTGGCGGGAAGGCGTTGTGGACCAAGGAATTGGATTTATGGCTGGCTGATGGCACGATTGATGCCGCAGTGCATTCGGCCAAGGATGTTGAGACTGTGCGCCCGCCTGAGCTCATATTTGCCGCCGTGCTCCCCCGTGCAGATCGCCGCGACAGCTTGATCGGCGCTGCGTCGATTGCAGACCTACCTAAAGGCGCGAAGGTCGGCACATCTGCCCCGCGCCGCGCCGCGCAATTGCTGCATTTGCGGCCCGATTTGCAGGTGGTCATGTTCCGCGGCAATGTCGCAACACGGCTTGCAAAGCTGGAGGCGGGCGAGGCAGATGCGACGTTTTTGGCCGCCGCCGGTTTGGAGCGTTTGGATCAGGCCGATGTTGGCACGCCACTCGATCCAAGCGAATTTCTACCGGCCGCAGGTCAGGGCGCGATCGTGGTTGAGGTGATGGCTGGCAGCAATGTGGCGGAACTTCTGAACCCGCTGGATGATGTTTCAACGCATTGTGAATTGATTGCAGAGCGCGCGTTGCTCGCAGCTCTTGGCGGCACATGCCACAGCCCGGTGGCGGTAATATGCGAATTTATGGACGGTTTGCTTACGATGCACGCGTCCATCTTTAGCGAAGATGGCACAGAGCGAATCGATGGAACCGACGTTTTTGACCTTACTGAGAAGGGTGCTCCTGAAGGGTTCGCGCGTGATCTTCTCAGCCGCGCATCACCCAAAATCCGGCAGCATTTTAACGGCGCATCATGAATACACCGGTCATCGCGATCCGGCCTCAGCCTGCGCTTTCTGAGACTTTGGAGCAAGCCGCGGCGCTTGATTTACCGGTTACGGGCATCGCTTTGTCGAAGGCTAAGCCTTGCGAATGGGTTGCACCCGATCCGGCGGACTATGATGCAATTCTGGCGGGCAGCGCCAATGCGTTTCGGCATGGGGGCAAACAACTTGACGCGCTCAAATCCCTACCGGTTATGGCGGTTGGTGAACAAACGGCGCAGGCCGCGCGCGATGCAGGCTTTACTGTCAGCCATGTCGGAACGGGCGGTTTGCAAGGGGTGATCGACGGACTGGATGACAAGCTGCGCCGCCTATTGCGCATCTCGGGCAAGGATCATGTCGCGCTGACATGGCCGGATCGCCTCACCGTGGACGCGCGGATCGCCTATCAGATGGACACGTTGCCATTGTCTTATGGGGATGCCGCTTTGCTCAACAAAGGCGCAATAGTGCTGCTATTCTCTGCCAGTTCAGCTGCGCATTTCTGGCTTGAATGCGAACGCATGAAGGTGTCTTTTGAACATATAAGCATCGCCGCACTCGGCCCGCGTATTGCCGCTGCAGCAGGATCGGGATGGGCGGCGGTTCATACTGCCGCAAACCCCAAGACAGCAGAGTTGCTAGCCTTGGCGCAGCAATTGTGGCAATTGAAACCATCAGCGCCATCGGGTGGCGGCGCTGCGGACCCAAAAAAGAGAAATTAGTATATGTCATCGCGTTTTGGATCTCGCAAAAAAAGCGGCCAAACTAAGCCTATTTTACTAACCGCTCTCGCAAGTTTTGCGATTGGGGCGGGCGGTGTTGGTTATTACGTCTGGCAGATGGGCGGAGCGCAAGATGCACCAAAAATCGCTGTGCCTGCGCCGAAAGAAACCGTTCCGGCCAAAGGGCTGGATGGGCCAAGCACTGGCAAAGTTCCTCAGCCAAAAAATACCGATGCCGCCGTCACCGAGGCCGCCGAAGAAGCCACCGAAGCGGTAGAGCGTGTGGCGGAGCAGCAAGGCGGTTTGGACCAGCGTCTTGCCGCCGCAGAACAGCGTCTCACCCGGCTGGACTTGCAGGCACAGGCCGCCGCCAGCAATGTCGCACGCGCCGAAGGATTGCTGATTGCCTTTGCCACTCGCCGCGCGTTGCAACGCGATCAAGAGTTGGGCTATTTGGCCGATCAATTGCGCCTGCGTTTTGGTGATAATTGGCCCAATGCCGTCAGCACAGTGATCGCCTTTTCGCGCGATCCGGTTCGGCTTGACCGGCTGCTTGCTCGGCTAGAAGGACTGGGCCCAAAGATCACGAATACCGATCAAGGTCTATCCTTTGCTAATCTGAGCCGCGAGCTGAGTGACTTGTTCACTATTCGCAGCGAAAGCACGCCGTCGCCACAGCCAGAAAAGCGCCTTGAGCGAGCGCGTTATTTCCTTGAGACGGGGCGTTATGCCGCTGCAGTGGCCGAGGTTGAAAACTTGCCCGGCGCTTCAGAAGCCGCCGATTGGATCGCCGATGCGAAGCGTTATGCCGCTGCAATGGAGGCGCTGGAAACGCTGGAAACTGCTGCTGTTATCGACGCTGACCGGATGAATGATGGGGCGGGCAACCCGATTGCGCAGCCCGTTGTTGCTGAAAGCAATTAGGCCTTCAAAAGCTCGGGCAGATCGCCCGATACACCGCGCGCCTCATCCATGAAAAAGTCTTTCAGCACAGGTGCACGCTCTACGCCCGCCATGCCCAGCCGCCGCACAGCAGAGGCCGCTTTGCCCGGAACGCCAAACAGACGGGTCAATCCGTCGGTGGCCAGCGCGACCATAAAGCTGTCGAGCCCGCGCCAATTTTCATAGCGTTTGAGCAATTGCGCATCGCCTGTGTCCAACCCGATCCGGCGGCCATCATCCAGCACTTCGACCAATGCGCCGACATCGCGCAGCCCGAGGTTGAGCCCTTGGCCTGCAATCGGGTGAATACCATGGGCCGCATCGCCGATTAGCGCGAGGCGTGTGCCGGTAATCTTTGCCGTATGGTGAAAGCCCAGCGGATAGGATGAGCGCGCACCCACGCTGGTGATCTCGCCAAACATATCGCCCATACGCTTTGTGACTTCAGCCAGAAATGCGCGGTCTGACAATTTGAGTGTGCCTGCCGCATCGCTTTCATCGACAGTCCACACCAGCGAGCTGGCATGAGTGCCATCTTCGCGGTCCTGCATCGGCAGCAGGGCAAAGGGCCCGGCGGGATAGAATATTTCCCAAGCCACATGGTCATGCGGTTTTTCGTGGGTCAGCCCAGCGATAATTGCGCGGTGGCTGTAATCCCATTTCGCCAGTTTGATCCCTGCATCATCGCGTGTGGGTGATCCTCGCCCTTCTGCTGCCACCATCAGCGGGGTATGCAATGTCTTGCCATCAGCCAAAGTCACCGACGTGCAATAATCATCGCGGGTGCGCTCAGTAACTTCAGCCTTCGAATGCAGCGTGATCAGCGGCTCAGCCGCGCCCGCCTCGTGCAAAGCCAACCGCAGGCGCCGGTTTGCAAACATACGCCCCAGCGTACCATCTTCTGGTGCGGGTTGAAAATCCAAGCGGCCCGGCTTCATCTGATCGGTCACCGCAATGCTGGCGATGGGCGAGGCGAAGCTTTCCAGCGCCGGCGCAATCCCGATGTTTTCAAACAGGTTCCAACTGGCGGTGGATATGGCAGAGGCGCGCCCGTCAAAACCCTCTGCGGTCAACTCCGCCGGGTCTGCGCGGTCGACGACATGGCTGGAAAAACCCTTGCGCGCGGCAGCCAGGGCAAGTGTCATGCCGACCAATCCGCCGCCCAAAATCAGCATATCTGCGTTCTTTGTGCTCACCGCTGTCACCATTACCCTTCGCGTTGCGAATAACCTTACATGGTCCTAGAGGCACTCATATGATTGACGCAAGAACTCTCCACCCGATGCGCGCTGCAATATGCGCATGGCTGCTTGCATGCGCCGCATTGGTGATGGGGGCAATATTGGTGGCAGCGCCAGCTTTCGCGCAAGAATTGCCGCAAGAAGTGCGTTTTGGCGATGAGAATATCAGTGTTGAATTGTATGCTGAAACCGCGCCTGTGGCGGGACAGGAATGGATGCTCGCGCTGCGCTTTACGCCTGATCCTGACAGTGATGAGGAATGGCACGGCTATTGGTCGAACCCCGGCGATGCGGGGCTGGGGATGCAATTGCAGCTGAACCTGCCGGATGGGTGGGAACAGGGCGCAGCGCTGTATCCCGTGCCACAGCGGTTCGTGCAGGAAATTGGTGACGAGGGCGGCGGCCTGATGAACCACATTTACAAGGGCGCATATAGCGTTCTGGTTCCTGTGAAAGTTCCCGCAGATGCCGATGTGAGCGGCGCGGGAAGGCTCACTGGTTTCGTCAATTATCTCGCTTGCACCGATATGCTGTGCGTGCCGCAAGATGCCGTTTTGATTGCCAAGCCGCCGACCAAATCACCCAGTCAATTTCCCAAATGGCGCGCCGAAATTGCACCGCTTTTGGACACGCAAGCCCGCTATGCATTGGACGACACGAAGCTGCGGCTTGCTATCCCATTGCCCGCATCTGCTACGCTGGATGATCCGCATGTGTTTGTGGCGAACCAACGGCTCGTCCTTTACAATGCGCCGCAAATTTTCCGCCGCAATGGGGATGTGGTGACGGTGGAAATCTCGCTGTCTGACTGGCTGGGCGGCGAGGATGCAGAGCCGCTGAGCGAGGTGTCCGGCATCGTATCGCTTGCGAACGGCATGGGCGTGCGCTTCGTAGCCGAGGCGGGCGAAGTGCCCAGTGGTGGCACTTTGATTACCGCCGCAGCGGCGCCCGAAACACCGCCGCTCGCATGGTTGATCTTGGCCGCGCTGGCAGGCGGGTTGATCCTCAACATTATGCCCTGCGTCTTCCCTATCCTTTCGATTAAAGCGCTGGCGCTAGCAAAAGCTGGCGGCGATGAAAAAACGGCGCGCGGCGATGCGCTGGCTTATACTGCAGGCGTGGTTTTGGCCTGCGTTGCATTGGGCGCGGTGATGCTGGGACTTCGTGCAGGCGGCGAACAAGTGGGCTGGGCGTTCCAGCTGCAATCGCCGGGCGTTGTCGTCGCGCTATTATTGCTGGCGGTGGCGATCACAGCGAATTTTGCAGGTATATTTGAGCTGCCGCAATTGTCGTTCACCGGCAAAGGAGGGCGCAGCGGTTCCTTCGCCACTGGGCTGCTGGCCGCCTTCGTCGCGACGCCGTGCACGGGGCCGTTTATGGCCGCCGCTTTGGGCGCCGCTTTGCTCTTACCGCCGCTGCCGGCATTGCTGTTATTCGCAGCATTGGGATTGGGGCTTGCCCTGCCATTCCTCGCCATTGGTTTCATTCCGGCCTTGCGCGCAAAATTGCCGAAGCCGGGCGCGTGGATGGAGCGTTTCCGTAATCTCATGGCAATCCCTATGGGGCTGACGGCGCTGGCGTTGATCTGGCTGACGGTACAGCTGGGCGGGCGCGGCTTTGCGCTGATGGCGCTGGTGGTGTGTCTTGGCATTGTGATTGGCTTTGTCGTGGTCGGAAAATTGCAAGCCGCTGGCAAAATGGCTTGGCCTGCATGGGGGATGATCGCTGCGCCGTTCCTGATCTTTGGAGCATTTGCATTGCCGGCCAGCTATGCTCAGCAAAGCTCCAATATCGCAGCGCAATCTATCCATTCGCCGATTGCATTTAGCGCAGAGGCGCTGGCAGAGGCGCGCGGGACCGGCAAGCCTGTATTCGTATGGTTTACGGCCGATTGGTGCGTGACTTGCAAAGTGAATGAGAGCGTCGCGATTGAGCGTGAGGAAGTGCGCGCTGCATTTCAAGACGCCGGCGTAGTGACGATGGTCGCCGATTGGACGCAGCCTGATCCGGAAATCACCCGATTCCTGCAATCACAAGGCGCAGCGGGCGTGCCGCTCTACCTTTGGTATGAGGCCAGTGCTGAGGCCGAGCAGCTGCCGCAAGTCCTAACGCCGGACATGCTCACTGAGCGGGCCCAGGAACCTGGTCCGTAGCGGCCGGTTCGTTAGTTTCGGAAGCTTCATCGCCAACTTCAAGAATGTCCAGCGAAGGCTTTGGAAGCGACAAGGCTCGGCAATCATTGATGAGCATTGCAGGACTAGGCAACCGATCTTCCACGGGGTTCAGTGTTACCATGCCTGCGCCCGGCAAAGTCGCTGTGACCTCCTTGGGGCCGGTCAGCGCTTCCAAATCGGGATGGTCGGCGCGCACGCTGCCTTGCCATACGAAGCCGCCGGGGACTTGCGTCGCATCGACAGGAATGCGCGCGACATGGCTGTTGCCAACCAATGCGAAAAACGCCTTGCCGCCCTTATCCGCAGGCGACAGCCGCGTGACTTGCAGCAGCGGTA
>JALZVZ010000297.1 GCA_023299945.1 Altererythrobacter sp.
GGTAAATTCGATCGCAACATCTTTTGCGCCTTTGACCTGCATGATCGAAGGCGTGGGATTGCCGTCAAAATAAAGCTCAGAATAGGCCAGATCGGATAGAATCCAGACCTTGTTTGCCTTTGCCCAATCGACCAGCCGTTCATAGAACGCCAGATCGACCACCTCGGCAGTTGGGTTGGATGGATAATTCACAACCAATACGCTGGGGCGCGGCACGGTAAAATTCATCGCGCTTTCGAGGGACCGCCAATATTCTTCGTCCGGCGTCACTGGAACCGCGCGAATGGTTGCCCCTGCAATGATAAAACCAAAGGTGTGGATCGGATAGGATGGATTGGGCGCAAGCACCACATCGCCAGGCGCAGTGATCGCATTGGCAAGGCTGGCCAACCCCTCTTTGGAACCCATAGTCACCACGACTTCGGTTTCAGGATCAACATCCACTCCAAACCGGCGCTCGTAATAATTGGCCTGCGCCTTGCGCAATCCAGGGATGCCTTTCGACTGGGAATAGCCATGCGCATCGGGCTTCATCGCCACTTCGCACAATTTTTCGATTACATGGGCAGGCGGCGGCTGATCCGGATTGCCCATGCCGAGGTCAATAATATCCTCGCCCGCCTGGCGCGCAGCATGACGCAGGTTATTCACCTCAGCAATGACATAGGGCGGCAGGCGCTTCATACGGTAAAATTCGTCGTTCATTGTCTCTCGATCAGATGCGTCATTTCGTGCGGTATAATTCTGCATGCATAAGTATGCGCCCTTCACCTAAGCGGATAAGCCTCGCTAAGGGAAGCCAGTTTCGCTAGCCTCCCGCATAATAGTCTATCACAATGAGAGAGCATCATGTCCAAAGATCAAAACGGCAAGCAGGGCGATACAAGTGATCCTTTGCACGCATTTTTCGATCAACAAAGTGATGCTTTGCGCACGATGATGGAAGGGTTTGCGGGAACAGGCCTCGGCAAGGATCAGCCCATTCCAGCAAAATTCGATCCGAAAGACTTGGCTGCATGGTCCGCATCTGCTGCACAATTGCAGAGTATGTGGCTGGGCTTTTTAAAAGATAAGGCCAGCGAAACAGCCGGTAAAATGAGCAGCGGCGGCAAAGCAATCGATCCAGCGCAATTCATGTTGATCACGCAGAACTTTGCCAAACATATGCCCAAATCACCAATGGATATGGCGCAAAAGGCAGCAAAGGACACAGCCGAAATTTGGCAAAGCGCCTTTACCGGCTTGATGGGCGCGGGCAGTTCCAGCGATGCAGATGCACCTGCCCTGCCCCGCAAGGACCGCCGCTTTTCCGATCCCGCGTGGCAGCAGCACCCGGGCTTTGTTTTGCTTCATCAAAGCTATCTCATGCTGGCCGAATATCTCTCAGAATCGGTGAAGAATATTGATGGCCTGGACAAAGAAAAGCGCCAGCAATTGCAGTTCGCCACGCAGTCCCTGCTAGACGCGATGAGCCCGGATAATTTCCTCATGACCAACCCTGCTGTGTTGCAGCGCACCGCGGAGACAAAGGGTCAAAACCTGGTGCGCGGGATGCAGCATTTGATCACCGATCTAAAGCGCGGGCAGCTGACCCATACGGATCCCAATGCTTTTACCTTGGGCGAGAATTTGGCGGCGACACCGGGCAAGGTGGTGCATGAAACGCCGCTCTATCAGCTGGTGCAATACAGCCCCACTACCAACAAAGTACTGGAAGTTCCGCTGGTGATTTTCCCGCCGTGGATCAACCGGTTTTATATCCTCGATCTGACCCCGAAAAAGAGCTTCATCAAATGGGCCGTTGATCAAGGTTTGACGGTATTTGTGGTCAGCTGGAAATCAGCGGACACGTCGATGAAAGATGTGGTCTGGGACGATTATATCCGAAGCCAAATCGGCGCGATTGACCATATCCGCGAGCGTTTGGATGTGCCCAGTGTCCACACCATCGGTTACTGTGTGGCAGGCACAACTTTGGCGGCCAGCCTAGCTGTTATGACGCGGCGCGGGGAAAGCGATAAAGTCAAAAGCGCGACCTATTTTACAGCCCAAGTGGATTTTGAACGCAGCGGCGAGTTGAAAACTCTGATCGATAGCGGCCAGCTTGATTTGATCGACCAGCTATCGGGCGATGGTTATCTTGATGGGCGGTTTTTGGCGGCCACCTTTAATTCCCTGCGCAGCAAGGATTTGATCTGGAACTATGTCGTCAATAATTACTTGATGGGCGAGGATTACCCTGCCTTTGACTTGCTGCATTGGAATGGTGATGTCACCAATCTGCCAAGCAAATGGCATGGCGCCTATCTGCGCGACCTTTATCGCGACAACAAACTGGTGCAGCCTGATGCCTTGGAGGCCGATGGCACCAAAATCGACCTCACTCAAATCACCACGCCCAGCTTTATTCAAGCGGGCAAGGAAGACCATATTGCGCCAGCTGAAAGCGTATGGCGCGCGACCGAGCATTATTCGGGGCCCGTGCAATTCATGCTGGCGGGATCAGGTCATATTGCCGGCGTCGTCAATCCGCCTGCTGCGGGCAAATATCAGTATTGGGTGGGCAACAGCAAGGCCGCTTCACTGGCTGATTTTATTGAGAGCGCGCAGGAGCATCCGGGCAGCTGGTGGCCCTATTGGATGGAATGGCTGGAGACCCAAGATGACGCCCGCATGCCTGCAAAAGGCAAGCGAAAGCCGGGTGGACGCGATGATAGTGTGATTGAGGATGCGCCCGGACGCTATGTAATGACCCGTTAAGCCACTGAAATAGCTGCAATACCGCCATTTATGTTGCAGCGCACAAAAAATGCTTGACTTCGCAGCTGCAATGCCTATTTTGTGCACTGCAACATAAAGCGAGGTTCTCATGGCTACTACTTCTAACACTGTCACTGACACTGGTTCCAAAATCGACGCAGCAGCTGAGAAAGCCTATGCTGACGCTGCTGCTAAACCAGCGGCAACAACTGACGCTCCAGTAGCGAAAGCTGCTCCTGCTAAGAAGGCGGCTTCTGAGAATGTTGCGGCTAAAAAAGCCGCTCCTAAGAAAGCAGCCGCCAAGAAAGCGCCTGCTAAAAAGGCCGCTGCTAAAAAGACCGCAGCAAAGCGCAAAGCGCCCACTGCCAAGCGCGCTGTAAAAGCCGCTCCAAGCAAAACGACCGCCAAGACCAAGACAACTCAGGCGGCAAACACTGTTTCCAAATTAAAGGACACCATCATGGCTAAAGCTAAAGACACAAACATCACTGACACCGCAAAAGACATGGCTGCCGACGCGCAAACACGCGTTAAAGTGGCTGCTGCGAAAGCTGGCGAATTTGCTGGTGAATTGAACTCTTTCAACAAAGACAACCTCGAAGCGGTTGTTGAATCGGGCAAGATCCTGCTTGCTGGCGCACAAGATATGGGCCGCGAGCAAATCGCAACGACCAAGACTGTTGCTGCCACCGTCACAACCGACGTGAAGAAAATGGTTGCTGTTAAGTCACCTACCGAGCTGGTTCAGCTTCAAGGTGAAATCGCGCGCCGCAATGTCGATGCAGCGATCTCCTTCGGTTCGAAGAACACCGAAAACTGGTTGAAGATTTACAACGACGCTTTCGCGCCAAT
>JALZVZ010000298.1 GCA_023299945.1 Altererythrobacter sp.
ATTTCGATCTTCATTGACGGGGCCGCTGGCACCACAGGCCTAGAAATCCGCGAACGGCTGGAAGGGCGCGCAGAATTTTCGCTGCTCGTGCTGGACGATAATCTGCGCAAGGATGAAGCCGCACGCAAAGACGCTTTGCACAGCTGTGATGCGGCGATCCTTTGCCTGCCCGATGATGCCGCGCGCGATGCAGTGGCCCTTGCAAGCGGTTCAAATACAAGAATAATTGATGCATCCAGCGCGCATCGGACAGCGCCCGATTGGACCTATGGTTTTCCTGAACTGGTCGGCAGAGATACGATTGCAAACGCGGCGCTCGTTTCCAATTCCGGCTGTTTTCCTACAGGCTTTTTGGCGATGCTCGCCCCGCTGGTTCGCGGTGGATTGCTGCCAGCCGACTGGCCCTATACGGTCAATGCCGTCAGCGGATATTCGGGCGGTGGCAATGCTCTGATCGCCCGCTTTGAAGACTCGCCAGACATCGCTTTCCGCAGCTACGGCCTAGGCCTCGATCACAAGCATCTGCCAGAAATGCAAAAGCTGGCGGGACTTGAACACGCGCCCGTTTTTTCACCAGCCGTTGTCCCGGCCCATCGCGGCATGCTGGTCGAAATCCCGTTGGCTTTGGGAGCCATTAAAAACGCCCCCTCACCTGCTGAAATCGCGGCCAAATGGGATGAGGTCTATGGGTCATCTCGCGTCATCTCGCGTTTGGCCTCGTCTGGCCTCGGCTCAGAATTGCTGCTCGAGCAGGGCGCTGCGCCATGGGACGGTATGGAGCTAATGATCGCTGCCAATGAGGCGGGAACACAGGCGCGATTGATAGCTCGGCTCGACAATTTGGGCAAAGGCGCAAGCGGTGCTGCAATCCAGAATTTAAACCTGATGTTCGGGCTAGAAGAGACGGCCGGATTGCGGCTGTAGCCACCGTGCCATACGCAGTACTGCCTAATAATTGGGCAGTTAGAGTCACATCTTTGGGCAATCGCTCTAAAAAGCCCCCTAGCGGCCGCCGTAATTCCCTGTGAGCCACCCCTTTGACAGGCGGTGAGAACGGGCTAACATCCCTACGACCACTATTGGCACGATTCTTGGATAATTATAGAGTCATAACAGCGGGTTCGGCGCGCTCTGATTGGACGCCCGATTGCCCACCGACTTCTCTGGGGGAAGAAACAACGTGAAAAAAATCGAAGCCATCATCAAACCTTTCAAGCTCGACGAAGTGAAGGAAGCGCTGCACGAAATCGGCGTGTCCGGCATCACGGTGACCGAGGCCAAGGGTTTTGGCCGCCAAAAGGGCCACACGGAACTGTATCGCGGCGCAGAATATGTCGTCGACTTTCTGCCCAAGGTAAAGCTTGAGGTTATCGTCTCTGACGGGGTCGCTGAACGCGTGGTCGAAGCCATCGCAGCTGCGGCACAAACCGGCCGTATCGGCGACGGAAAAATCTTCGTCTCGGCAATCGAAGGCGCACTGCGCATCCGGACAGGCGAGAAGGACGACGACGCCATTTAGTCGGCGCACCCACCCACAAACTCACATTTTTCGCCCCATAAATAACGGGCAATTTTTAAACCACACACGCATTTAGCTGGAGACTAACACACATGGCTACTTCAAAAGAAATCGTCCAAATCATTGCCGATCAAGAGATCGAATGGGTCGATCTTCGCTTCACCGATCCCAAGGGCAAATGGCATCACTTGCAAATGCTCGCCGCGGTCATGGATGAGGACGCATTGGACGACGGCCTGATGTTTGATGGATCATCGATCCAAGGTTGGAAAGAGATCAATGAAAGCGACATGATCCTCAAGCCCGACCTTACCAAGGTCTATCCTGATCCCTTCTCCGCCACACCCATGATGATCGTATTCTGCGACATCGTTGAGCCATCTGACGGCCAGCTTTATGTGCGCGACCCGCGCGCCACATCGAAACGCGCCGAAGCCTATCTAAAATCGACCGGCCTTGGCGACACAATCTATGTCGGGCCAGAACCTGAGTTTTTCATGTTCGACGACGTTCGGTTTGAAGACGGCTATGCCGGATCAGGCTTTGCCATTGATGATGTTGAGCTGCCGACCAACACCGGCAAGGAATATGAGCACGGCAATATGGGCCACCGCCCGCGCGCAACCGGCGGTTACTTCCCCGTAGCGCCAGTGGATAGCGCGATGGATATTCGCGGCGAAATGGTCTCAACCATGGTGGAAATGGGCCTGCCGATGGACAAGCATCACCATGAGGTTGCTGCCGCGCAGCACGAGCTGGGTATTACCTTCAGCACGCTGACCGAAACCGCTGATAACGTGCAAATCTATAAGTATGTCGTCCATCAGGTCGCCCATGCTTATAACAAAACCGCAACCTTCATGCCCAAGCCGATCAAGGCGGATAATGGCAGCGGCATGCACACTCACATGTCGATCTGGAAAGATGGCAAGAACATCTTTGCGGGCGATGAATATGCGGGCCTGTCGGAAACTTGCCTGTATTACATCGGCGGCGTGATCAAACATGCCAAGGCGTGTAATGCCTTCACCAACCCCACCACCAATAGCTACAAGCGCTTGGTCCCGGGTTTTGAAGCGCCTGTGCTGCTGGCTTATTCTGCGCGCAACCGTTCTGCTTCATGCCGCATTCCTTACGGTGCAGGCGAGAAGGCCAAACGCGTTGAATTCCGTTTCCCTGATCCTTTGGCCAACCCCTATTTGTCGGGTGCTGCATTGATGATGGCGGGCCTTGATGGGATTGAGAACAAGATCCACCCGGGCGAGGCGATGGACAAAAACCTCTATGACCTGCCGCCAGCTGAACTGAGCCAAGTGCCAACCGTTTGCGGTTCCTTGCGCGAAGCTTTGGAATCGCTTGAGGCGGATCATGAATTCCTGCTCAAAGGCGATGTGTTCTCCAAAGATCAGATCGAAGCCTATATCGAACTGAAATGGGAAGAAGTTTCCCGCATGGAAACAACGCCATGCGCGGTTGAATATGACATGTATTACAGCGGCTAATTTAAGCGCTGGTTACAAAACGAAGGCCGCCTAGAGCAATCTGGGCGGCCTTTTGTTTTGTGGGGTTTGGCTTACCAAACTGTTTGACCCTCATTCAGCATTGGATAGAAATGAGCCTATGAAAAACATCTCAAATGCTTGCGCGTCTTTAGCGATCACATTTGCGGCCTTAACTTTGGGCGAGCAAAATGCTGTGGCTCAATCCAAGGCACAATCTGTAACGCAGGCCGAGGAGCCAAGCATCCCCGCAGCGCAGCCGATAATTTTTGGTGAGCAGTTTATGCTGAATTCAAAAATCTATGGCGAGCCGCGTGAAGTGAATGTCTATGTCCCCAATCTACCAGACTGGGGCAAAGAGTATTTTGATGACCCCCTTCCGGTATTGTATTTGATTGACGGCGGCACCGACCAAGACTTCTTTCATATCGCAGGATTGGCGCAATTGCCCCTGCTCAATGCGGAACGGCAGCCCATGATCGTGGTTGGCATAAAGACGCATAATCGCCGTCCAGAAATAACCTTCCGCGCAAAAGACCCGCGCTACATTGCCGAGTTTGCGGAGTGGCAAACCGCAGACGGAGAAGAATTCCGCCGCCATATTGAAAACGAAGTCATGCCGCTGATCGAAGGCAAGTTTAAGACAGGGCGCAAAGCGATCATGGGCGAATCTTTGGCAGGCCTATTTGTCACCGAAGTATTCTTGCGAAATCCAGATATGTTTGATGATTACATCAGCGTGTCGCCGAGCCTATGGTGGGATAACCGCTTTTTGGCTAAGAACGCAGGCGCATTTCTTAACAAGCACACCGCCTCTGATCGGCGCCTTTATCTCACTATGGCTGATGAAGGCGGCACGATGCAGACAGGCTTGGATGAGCTTTTGTCAGCCTTGACCCAGCAGGCTCCGGATGGTTTGCAGGTCAAATATGTTGATCGCGCAAAGGAAGATAAGCACAGCACGATTTACCATCACAGCGCGCGTGACGCGTTCAGTTGGCTTTTTGGTATAAAGGCTGAACCATACGGCGAAGTGCCTTGGTATCTAACTGAGGGCGCTAGCCCACCCGCATCAGAGAACTAGCCTGAGGCCAACCACCAAAACCAAAAACCATTTTCCTACAGCGGCCCCTTGTGCCTAATACGCTGACCTTCCGATTCCCTTATTCAGGAGGTTCCCCGCATGAATACCCCGCATATTCGCATTACAACCCGCAAACCAATCTTCGACACGGTCCGCCAATTTCTTGGCCGCAAGTTTAAGCAATCAGAAGTCGACCGGCTGGATGATACGATTGATACGATGACCGGCGGGACGCATGATAGTGCCGGCCCCTCCTCCAAATCAGCCAATGCAAAGCGCAAATCCGATATTCGCACCATTGGCAAAGCGGGCACCGCGCTGATCAAGAAATTCGAAGGCTGCGCAAATTTACGGCGCGATGGTTTGGTTGAGGCTTATCCCGATCCCGGCACAGGCGCTGAACCATGGACGATTGGCTGGGGCGCGACCGGCAAGGGCATTGGGCCCGGCACAGTATGGACACAGGGCGAATGCGATGCGCGGCTTACCCGCGACCTGATCCGATATGCCGCCGATGTTGCCCACGCACTAAACGGGGCGCCGACCAGCCAGCACCAATTCGATGCGCTCGTCAGCTTTCACTACAACACTGGCGCGATTGCCCGCGCGACCCTGACCAAGAAGCACAAGGCTGGCGATTTTGCAGGGGCGGCGGCAGAATTTAAGCGCTGGAACCGTGCTGGCGGACGCGAAATGAAGGGGCTGTCACGGCGGCGCAAGGATGAAGCGCAACTCTATGTGAGTGGCTGAAACGGCAGCAGGGCTACAGACTGATTAGGTAGCAGGGAAATCCGCCGGTAAACCGCCAAGCACATCTGCAGATTGGCCTATCGCATCACGAGTGGCCTCACTGGCGGCTGCGCTAACTGGTTCAGCCTCTTTCACGCGCGGTTTAATTGCATTGGCAATCAAACGCGATTGCTCTTCTGCTTCGATACGAACCCAACCCTCGCGGCCCAGTTTCTCCATCGGGCGGAAGCGTACCTTATATTGCATGCGCGGCGATCCCTCGACCCAATAGCCAAGGTAGACATAGAGCAAAGCATCCGCCTGCGCACGGCGTACGTGGTCAAGTATGATGTAATTACCGAGCCCCTCACGCGCGGAATGCTCTGGATCATAAAAGCTGTAGATCATCGAAAGGCCATCGCCCTGACGATCGGTCAGACATGCACCCACAAGACGGCCAGGTTCGCCATTTTCTGTCGGCTCGCGATATTCAACGAGGCAGCTGGTGACCGGCGTATGTTCAACCATATCGGCATAGTCCATCTCATCCATAGCAGCCATGCCGCCTTCGGGATGACGTGCACCAAGATATTTGAGCAGCAATGCAAATTGTTCGTCCGTTGCCCAAGGGCGGCATTCGGTTGCAATCAAATCGCCATTGCGGCGCAGGTTTTTGCGCTGCGTCGAGGATGGGCGGAATTCTTCGGCAACAACGCGAACAGATACGCAGGCCTGACAGCCAAGGCAGCTGGGCCGGTAGGCAACCGTTTGGCTTCGCCGGAAACCGATGCGGCCAAGCGCTTCGTTTAATTGATCGGAATTCGGGCCCTTAAGCTCGGTAAAAACCTTGCGCTCATTGCGATCAGGCAAATAAGGGCATGGTGCCGGGCTAGTGACGAAAAAACGAGGGAAGCGAATCGGAGCGGTCACAGAAGGTTGCTTTCCCAATTAAGCGCCTGCGAATCCACCAGATTTGCCATGCGCTATTGAACAGACACGAACTATGCATGAGGAGCCCCAATCGTTAAAGGGCCTTAACCACGAAAAAACGCTCAAAAGGTCCAGTTTGGACCAATCAATGCATTCAAATCAGTTCAATTCTACCGGCTCGACGGTGTAACCGCGTTCGCGCAAAGTGCTGACCAATGCGTCCAATTGATCACGGTCGCGTGCTTCGCATTCAATATCGGTGATAAGGCCTTTCGCTGGCAAGCCAGTGAAAATCCGCTGGTGATAGATTTCAATAATGTTGACATTATGGGCATCGAATTCACGCATTACTTTGAACAAGGCACCGGGGCGATCCTGCAAAGTCACGCGCAACCGGGCCAACCGGCCTTGGCGCGCCAAATCGCGCAATAGCACATTGGCCAGCAGCCGCGTGTCGATATTACCGCCGCACAAAACCAGCCCAATTTTCTTGCCTTTGAAACGTTCTGGATTGGCGAGTACCGCGGCAAGTCCGGCTGCGCCCGCCCCTTCAACAACGGTCTTCTCGATCTGAAGCAGCAATGACACAGAACGCTCCAGCATATTTTCCGGCACGAGCAATATGTCATCCACCAGCGCATCGACGATCCATGAAGTGAATTCGCCCGGCGCTTTAACTGCGATGCCTTCGGCCAAGGTGTCGCCGCCGCATGCCAGAGGCTCGCCCTTCACCTTGCTATACATGCT
>JALZVZ010000299.1 GCA_023299945.1 Altererythrobacter sp.
GTCGCCAGCTCGCCTTCATTGACGAACAGAATGTCGATCTGGCCTTCTTGGATCAGCGCGCGGAAATCATCACCGTGGCGATCAATCACAAAGCTTTCGCTGGCAGTAAACGCCACCTTGCGCCCCGCACTGCGCGCGACTTCGATGGCGCGGCGCATGGCTTTGCGCGGCTCTTCTGGATCCCAAAGATAACCTTCGAGATAGAGGATAGCCGCGCTAGCAATCAGCTCTTCATTCAAGGCTGCGGGCGGCAGAAACTGGCTCGCGCCCAAAAACGTGTTCATCGTGCGCTCGCCATCCGGCGTCACAAAAATAAGGCAGCGCGCGGTGGGCGGCTCGCCTTCGCGGGCAGGGGTGTCAAAGTCGATCCCGCCGGCATGAATATCATGGGCAAACACTTCGCCCAGCTGATCCTTCGCCACCTGGCCAATAAAGGCGCATTGCGCGCCCAAGGCCGACAGCCCCGCCAGAGTGTTGGCCGCAGAGCCGCCGCTGATCTCGCGCGCGGGGCCCATCGCTTCGTAAAGGCTGGTCGCGCCATCGGCATCCACCAGGCTCATCCCGCCCTTGGCCAATTGCAATTCTGCGATCAATTCATCGGAGCAAGGCGCCATCACATCCACAATTGCATTGCCGATGGCGATTACATCATAACGGGTATCAGTCATGGAGAAGCGTGTATCCTGTTTTGCGGGCGCAGCCTTTGCAAGCGGTGCAGCCAAATATGCTGTGCGCCTAGCGGCTTCATGGCCCCGCGCCAAGGGGGGAGTGTATTGGCGCGTATGCGCCGGCTCTGCCAGTGTTCATCCCTGAACTTCACACGTTGACTTCACACCCTGCAACCGTGCAACCACCACAGCGATATGAAAGCTGTCCTCCAATCCCTTGCCAAAGCCATGCGCCAATTGGGCGACCGGCGCGTGCTGATGGTGCTGGCCAAGACAGCAGCCATTACGCTGATCATCTTCGCCATTCTCGGCACGGGGCTGTATATTGCCCTTGCTGGATTGCTGGAGCGTTTCGGCTTGTTCGCGGGCTTTTCCGGCACTTTTGTTGTGACGCTGATCCTCACCGCGCTGGCCTTGTGGCTATTGTTTCGCGTGGTCGCACTGGCCGTATTGCAATTCTTCGCAGATGAGATCGTCGCTGCGGTCGAAGCCAGTCATTATCCAGACAATTGCGGCTGCGCCCTGCCGTTTAAACAAGATCTAGCGAATAGCACGCGCGGGATCGGGCGGACATTATTGTTCAACCTGATCGCTCTGCCGCTGGCGATCCTGCTGGTGTTTACCGCGATTGGGCCGGGCGTGCTTTTCCTTATCGTCAACGCGGTTCTGCTGGGGCGCGAGCTGACCGATATGTGTTGGCTCCGACTGCGCGATGCTCAAAGCGAGGAATCCCCCGTGACCCGCACAGAACGCACACTGCTCGGCGCATTTGTTGCAGGGTTGATGCTAATCCCTCTCGCCAATTTCCTCGCGCCCATTATAGGCGCAGCAGCCGGCACGCATTTGGTGCATATGAAACGGGCCGGATTGAAGAAAGAGACGCTATGAATTTGAATTACCGCAGCTTTGGCGCTGTCTTGCCTGCCCTGCTCTTGGGTGCCTGCGTCAGCACGCCCAAGGAAATCGCGCCATCTTCGACTGGCACGCAAACCCCCACAAGCACCTCCCCCTCATCCAGCACTCCCAATCGCGGCGGGCGTACGCCCGCCACCATTCCGCCGCCCCCACCGCCGCCATCCTTTGCCAACCCCACGGTGATGAATTTGCCCGGATTGGACGGCGTGATTGGCGAGACCGCAGAGCAGCTAACCCGCTCCTTCGGTCAGCCTCGGCTTGACGTTGTCGAAGCGGATTCGCGCAAATTGCAATTTTCCGGCAGCGCCTGCGTACTCGACATTTATCTCTACCCCAAGCGACCCGGTGCAACGCCCACCGCAACCCATTTAGAGGCCCGCCGCGCCAGCGATGGTTTCGAGGTTGATAGGGTCGCCTGCGCCAAAGCTTTGCGTGGGCGCTGATGCACGAAAACCTGCGTAATTAAGAGAATTTAAGGCTAATTGTGCGATAGGCCAAAGCTGAAATAAGCTAAGGGCAAAACCGCAATGAGCATGCAATTCGTCAAACTCGCTGAACAAGCGGCACAAGATGGCAAAATCGACACCAGTGAACTGCTTTCACTGCGCCAGATGAGCTGGGGCGATGGCGAGATCCACCGCGGCGAAGCAGAGGCGATCTTTGCGCTCAACAACACCCTGCAATTGCGCGACAATGCTTGGGTGGATTTCTTCGTTGAAGCGATTGGCGAATTCGTTCTGAACGGCACAGAGCCTCGCGGCATGTGCGATGATGCAGAAGCGCGCTGGATGATCGACCAAATCGACCATGATGGCCGCCTTGAAAGCATGGCCGAATTGGAATTGCTGGTCCGTGTGATTGAGCGTGCACAAAACGTGCCCGATATTCTCAAGCATTATACGCTCAAACAGATTGAGCAGGCTGTGATGACCGGCACTGGCCCAACCCGCGATGGCGGCGATTTGGCCGCGTGCCATATCTCCACCGCCGAATGCGCATTGATGCGCCGTGTGATCTTCGCCAGCGGCGGCCACGGACCAGCAGCGGTTAGCCGCTATGACGCCGAAATGCTGTTCCGCTTGAAAGACGCTTGCCTAGGCCGCGACAATGCGATGGATTGGCAGCCATT
>JALZVZ010000300.1 GCA_023299945.1 Altererythrobacter sp.
TGGCTTTTCCCGCCTGTCGCGCCAATAGGTTCGACAATTAAGGGGCTGCGCGCCAGTCTGCCTCCGGTCAAATAGGCATCAATCGCGCCTTGTAATGACCAATCTTTTGGCGCGCCCAGATCAACTGTTAAGGCATTGGTTTTGCCCTTGGGCAACACAGCAATCGTGGGCCATTTATCACCAAACACACCGCCGCCCGCCGTCAGCACATCGCGCACCGTGCCATCGCCGCCATTGATAACAAGCAGATCGATGCCGCGCTCCGCAAAACGCTGCAAGGCTTCGCTCAATTGCGACCGGTCGCCGGGCTGGGAAATGAACACATGGGGAGCGGGATTGCTGTCGAGATCTTGCCCGCGATTACGGTGACTGCGCGGGTTGTAAATTACGCCCACTTTGGGAGTTGGCCTATCAGCATTTGGGGCAGCAGCAACCGGCCCATTTGATTGGGTTTGATCAAGCTTTGCAGAAGGCGGTTGAGCAGACATTGCCCCCTTCATAGTCGCAAATGCGAAACAACCTCTAGAGCTTTTACGAAAAAGCCGGGCAATCCGGCTCAGGCATCGGCCTTAACCAACCGCTTTTCGCCGTTCAGCCTGCTTATCTGAGAAGCCAATAACCGCCTCATGCAAAGCGGCAGAGGTCATGGGCTCACCAAACAAATACCCCTGCACTGCATTCGCTCCGACGCGTTTTGCCATTAGCAAATCGACCTCATCCTCAATCCCTTCGAGCAAGCAATGTACCCCCAAAGTCCGCGCCATTCCCGCCAGCGAGAACAGCACTTTTTCGGTCATTGGATCGCCCGGGTTCTCCATGAAAGACCGGTCCACTTTCAGTTTCCCAATGGGCAAAGTGCGCAAGTAATTAAAGTTGGAATATCCCGTCCCAAAATCATCCAACGCAATCGCAAAGCCTGCACCCGCCAACCGATCGAGATTCTTTGTCGCCTTCTCAAAATCGGTCATCATCGCTGTTTCGGTCACTTCAAATTCGACCAGAGCGGGGTCGATTTTCAGCGCGGCGGACTGGTCGATAATGGCATCGATGATCATATCGCTGATCAAATCATGGCTCGATAGATTGATCGAAATAGGGATCGGATTTTCCCATGATTTCAACTCGGCAAAGGCTTTTTCGACCACCATCAAAGTGATCCCGCCGATCAGCCCGCTATCCTCGGCAATCTGAATAAATTTGCCCGGTTCAATGGTGCCGATTTTGGGGCTGGACCAGCGCGCCAACGCTTCTGCGCGCACAATAGTGTCGCGCTCGAGGTCGACTTGCGGCTGGAAGACCAGTTCAATTTCATTGACCAAATTGGCAGAGCGCAAAGCCTCTTCGATGGCATAGCGTTCCTCGGCCTGCTTTGCGTGCTCTGCACTGAACATCACGGCGCGGTTTTTACCTTGGCCCTTGGCTGTCATCAGCGCGAAATCGGCTTGATTAATCTGTGAACGCATATCCAGCGCATGGTCGATTTGCTTGCAGCCGATTGAGCCGGAAATGCGCACTGAGCGCCCTTCAATCGAATAAGGCTGCGCAAGCTTCTTGAGCAAATCATTGCACCACTGCGCAATCTCATCTTTGGACTGGCCGCTGCTCACGATCACATTGAATTCGTCGCCGCCCATTCGGCTGACATGTGCGCCCTCCATCTTCGTGGAATTGAGGCGCCCAGCAACCGCTTGAAGCAGCAGATCACCGACCAAATGGCCGTGAATATCATTGACCGATTTGAACCCATCGAGATCAATCAGAACCAACCATACTACATCTGTGTGGATTTGATCTTGGGCGGCTTTCGCCTTCAGCTCTCGCAAGCGCTCGAAAAAAGCGCGGCGATTGGGCAGAGCGGTCAAGCTGTCGGAAAGCGAGCGTTCGCGCAGCGTCTCGCTGACGATTTTCACCTCTTCCAACTGGTCGACTGCATCAAGGCGCGCATTGGCAATCTTGATGATAGCATTGCGCAGGAGATAGGTGATCGAAAGCGAAGCCATTGCTGCGGCAAACGCTAGGAAAGCATAACCTTCAAACGCCGCTGTCTCGAGCTGGCCGGTAAAGGACATCAGCGCGCCACAGGCAACAATAATCGAGAACAATGATTGACGGAAATTCACACTCGCTAAGGCAAAAACCATCACCAACATGATGAAATAGGTCATCTTTTGCGGTTCAAAATTGAGATTCAGCGCCACCACTACATTGGCGATCATCAACAAATTGACGCTAAGCTGCCGGTGCTCAACCTGCCTGGCTGGCATGGTTTTGCGCAATTGATAAAATGCGATCCCGCTAACAATGGCGGCGACCACAGCCACTCCGCCCATCGCCAGAAGCGCCAAGCCATCGAAATACCAAAAATGCGAGACCGACATGACACAGTAATACAGCGCCACAATTGCGAAATACCCGCGCAGGATCGGCCGGTAGATATCCTGTACCGCAGCAGCGGTTTTAGAATTGGCTTTGGACACTAAATTCCCCAAGGGGCGCGATATCGCCTTTGAACCGCGTAGGGTGCCATAAGCGCAATCCATTAAGGACGGGTAATCATGTCGTTAGCGAGTTGGAAAGCACGTCTGAGATTGGGGCCAAACATATGGGCCTAATGGGGCAATACTTACAGCCCTCGCCAAATCTTCGCGGCATCTCCGTCTGCACTGCCGAAACGCGCGCTGTCACAAGCAATGGAGCGGAAGCGCTTATCATAGCAGAGCCGCAATTCTTGCAGCCACCCCTTGGAATTGAGCTTCACGCCAATATGCTGCCGCTCCCACCCGTCATTGGCATCGGCGAGCGCACCTCTGATATCGCCAGCGGTCAGGCCATCGCGGCGCGATAGGCGGTCATAATCGGGAATGCGCAGGCCCTGCCACAATATCCGCGTCACTTTGAAATAGGTCGCAGGCGACTTGCCTGTGCAGCTGCCGTGCTTGACCCATTGCCGTGCGACGAGCCGAGCGGATGGCATCATGCACAAATTTCGGCGCATTTCTGCTGGAGTGAGAGTGAAGCGCGTGGGACAAAATTGCGGCCAGCTACGGCGGCCCTTCGCGAGGCCTTCTGGCCAAAGCCCGTGGACGATCAGGCCAAACCGGCCATTTTTGCCGGAGCATTGCGTGCGGTGACCGCGCTGGCTCCTAGAGTTATTGCCGCGCTGTTTGCAGAACTCCGGCGACCAACTGAGCGCCATTGTATAGCCTGTAACGGGCATTTGACGCGGGCTCGCATCAGGCCGGATTTTTGGCACGGAGAGGTTTTGCGGCATCCGGCATTGATAGGATTGGGCATTGACGATGCTAGGAGCTGTGGCTGCCACAAAGGCTGCAGCAAATCCGATAAAGGCTCTATTCAAATGTGCTAGCATCCACCGGCTCCTTTTGTGCGAAATAGCGGTTTGCACTCGGCGTGAAAAGCATGATGAGCGCCAACAAGGTCAATAAAGGTTCAGCCAGATATCCGACCGAAACATATGGATCTGAGACCCAAATACTGGCCTTTTGCGGCAAGCTTAGCAATTCCCAAACACAGACAATCGTCACCAACCAGCGGGCAAAACGAATTGCGCCCGCATAAATCATGACCACCGGAATAAAGGCGATAGAAAGTTTGGCGGATAAGAACACAATCGCGCGGCCTTGAGTCCATTCGAACCACGGCATCTGAAAGGCGAGCAATTCATGAATTGGCGGTGAAAATTGGAGCGCTTGAACATAGGCTACAACAGCTGCTGCGATGAAGCCGCAGGCAAATAGCTTGATTGAATGCGGCCTTGGACCCTTGGCGAGCGTCATAGCGTAGGCGACTTCATTCAAACAC
>JALZVZ010000301.1 GCA_023299945.1 Altererythrobacter sp.
AGCTCTACATGGGTGGACCAACGAAATTGGCCAACCGGACGCAATTGCTCAAGCCTAAACCCGGCATCCACCAATCGTTTTGCATCGCGGGCCCAACTTGCCGGGTTACAGCTGATATAGACGACCCGTTTGATATCGCTATCAGCAATCTTGGCGACTTGTTCACGCGCGCCTGCCCTTGGCGGATCAAGCAGCACAGCATCAAATTCTTTTAAATCATCCACTTGCAGCGGGTTGCGGAACAGATCGCGATGCATTGCGGTGACATTGCGCAAGCTGCGAGCCGCCGCTGATTTGCAGGCAAGATGCGCATCGCGCGCAGCCTCAACCGCGACAGCTTCAGTGTCTTTCGGCAAAGCAAAAGCGAAGGTGCCCAGTCCGGCAAACAAATCCACGACCCGATTGGCACCGAAAAGCATTTGCACCGCATCGCTGGCCAATTGTTCCTGCGCATCATGGGTGGCTTGCAAAAATGTGCCGGTAGGGAATGGAACCGCAATGCCGGACAAAGTCACCGTGATCGGCTCCGGCTCCCACATTGCCTCTGCCCCGTAACCCATGTCGAGCGAGAGCCGCGCCAGCCCTTCATCCCGCGCAAAATCGAGTACGGCCTCGGTTGCTTCCAGCCCGTCTAACTCGATATTCTTGATCGAGCAATCGACGCCTTGATCCGTCAGCGCCAGATCAATATCCATGCCGCGTCTATTGCCATGTTTGGCGATGAATTTGCGCAACGGCGCGACAAGCGCAAACAGTTCTGGCCGCATGATATGGCATTCGGTGATGTCGACAATATTATGCGAGCCAGTTTGCTTAAAGCCGAGCACCGCTTCGCTGTGCTTTCCGCGCTTGTTCCGCATGCCATGCAATGTGGCGCGGCGGCGGCTTTTCGGCCGAGACAGATGGGTTGGCAGCAAGGTTTTGGGCGCAATGCCTTGGCCTTCTGCTGCATTGACAACGCGTTCTGTTACGAAGTTCAGTAATTCAGCATCATCAACATGTTGCAAGACGCATCCACCACAATCTATGAAGTGCTTACAAGGCGGGGTTTGGTAATGCTGACCGCGCTCAATCGTGCTATCTGCTAGCACGGTGTCGCCCGTGACTGTGCCCTTATGGTGCGCGCCTGATGCCGTGACACCGTCACCCTTGGCCGCGATGCGCAATATGATTTCTGATCCGCTCATAATGCCGCCTCCATAGCCTGACTGACGCATTGCGCCAGATCATCCGCTGTAAAAGCCGCGCCAGCAATGCGCGCAGCCTTCCCGTGTAGCCAAACCGCTTCGCAGGCTGCATCCATGGCAGAACGCCCGCAAGCCATGCGACCAAGCGCAATTCCCGCCAACACATCGCCCGTGCCAGCGACCGAAAGCCAGCTTGGCGCAGGCGGCGCAATGCGGATTTCGCCATCAGGTGCAGCGATGATCGTGTCGGGGCCCTTCGCCACCACGACCATAGCGCTTGCTTCGGCCAATGCGACAGCGCGAGATTGGCGATCAGGCGCGGAAATGCCAAAATTCTGGCACAATGCAGCAAGTTCGCCGTCATGCGGGGTCGCAATATATTGACCTGTGTCCGCCAACATTTCAGGGCGCAGCAAATGGAGCGCATCGGCGTCGATTATCGCCGGCTTGCCGCAGCAAAGCGCCTGAGCAAGCCGTGTTTTTGCCTCCTCATCACGGCCCAGTCCTTGCCCGATGAGCAAAGCAGCAATGCGATCGTCAGTGAGTGACTCTTCTAAGGGCTTGCCCGAGGTGACAAGGCTGGCAAGCACTGCGCGATTGCCAATCTTGCCGAGCAATTTGACAAAGCCGGCGCCCGACCGCTGCGCCGCTGAACTTGCCAGCAATGAAGCTCCAGGCATTGCTCCGCCGATAACGCATGCGAGCCCGCGCGTGTATTTGTGCGCATCATCTGCGGGAGCAGAAATGGTGGGAGGCGTGATCAAACGCGCCGCGTCTTGCACCGCTCCAATACCAATGGAAACAAGCCGCTGCTCACCCATATTTGCGCTCGCAGGAAGGCGGAAATGCGCCTGCTTCCACGCGCCCAGAGCGAGCGTCAGATCATATTGCGGCAAATCTCGACCGAGCAACTCACCGCTGTCGCACTCCACTCCAGAAGGCACGTCGACCGCTATGCAATAGTCATGGCTAGCCGCCAAATCACCAATCAGGGCGGCGTGCTTTGCGCTCAAATCACGGGACAGTCCGGAACCAAAAAAGCAATCAACGAACACCTTGCCGGACACGTCTTTCGCTGACGTCACGGCGCCAACTTTATATAGCCCCGCCGCCGCCCTCGCTGCGCCTGTTTTGGGATTCAGCGGAGCAATCACTTGCACAGACAAACCGCGTTCCGCCAGAACCCGCGCGATCACATAACCATCGCCGCCATTATTACCGGGTCCGCACAAAACAGTGACATTGCAGCCCGCCGCGATGCGCCAAACCCAATCGGCACAGCCTGAGCCAGCCGCCTCCATCAGCGCGCCTTCAGCCAAGCCAGAATCAATCAAGACCTGCTCTGCTGCACGCATTTGAGCGACCGACAAAACCTGAAGATCAGTCACTTAAAAAGGCTCACTCAACGGGCGCGGGTT